>NZ_JAMYBY010000008.1:0-276900 GCF_024126555.1 Pseudomonas sp. VE 267-6A | reverse complement strand
ACAAAACGCCCGATGCGGTGCATCGGGCGTTTTGAGGCCTATCGGCCTACCTGAACAGGTGTAAACCTATTTCAGGACTAGACATGCGATTTGGGGTTTTGCGTTCAGCGGGGGAGTTTTCTCGCGAACACCTCCGGTCTCTGCCGAGAATTAGTGCCCTATACGACAGTGAATCAGGGACTGCCCAGGTTCTTTTAAGCTGCCTATACGGCAGCTCAGAAACCGCGCGCCCTCACAACGTCATCGGCCTTCGCAAACGTACAGAAAAGCATTCGCCAGCAACGCTGGCTCCTACACACAACCCCGCCGCCCCGCAGAAGCCAGCCTTGCTGGCGAAGAGGGACACCTCACGAGCCCCGCCCCCAGCGCCGCCAGAATCAACCCGATCGAAACCGCCTCGTGCGCATCCACCCGGTGCCCCAGCAGCACCATCGACCCTGCCACCCCGAATACCGGGATCAGCAACGACAACGGCGCCACCTTCGACACCGGATACTCACGCAGCAGCAGGTTCCACCCCCAGTAACAGAAGTGCGTCGCCGCATACACCTGGAACACCAGCGAAAACACCGCCACCCACCCCACCTGCGCAGCCACACCGGTGAACGGCGCGGTGCCATGCATCAGCCAGGTGAGCAGCACCAGCGGCAGCGGTGCGAACAGGCTCGCCCACACCACAAAGGCAAACATCTCGCGCACCTTCGAGCGCTTGATGATGACGTTGCCCACACTCCAGCTGAACGCACTCACCAGCAACAAGCCATAACCCACCACCGAGCCATCGCCGGGCCTGCCATCGATGATGGACACCAGCCCCAGCACTGCCAGCCCCACCCCGACGCCCTGCCCCACGCCAAGGCGTTCGCGAAACAGCAACACGCCCCAACCCAGGGTGAAAAACACACTGAACTGCACCAGCAACGCCGCCGTACCCGGCGGCACGCCCAGCTCGATTCCCAGGTTGATCAACGCCCACATCGCCACGCCAAAGATCAACCCGTACGCGGCCACCCAGCCCAGGCCGACCGCCGGGCGCCGGATGAAGAACACCCACGGCAACGCCGCCAGGGTGAATCGCAACGCCGTCAACAGCAGCGGGTCAATCGCGGCCAGGCCGAGCTTGGTGATGGGAAAGTTGAACCCCCACACCGCCGTCACCAGCACGGCCAGGGCCAGATGTTTCTTTTGCATGGCGTACCTATCCCGAAAGTCAGGGCGCCACTATGCGCAATGAGCACACTGGCTCGCTTGCACTATCAGGTCATAGATCATTAAATTCGGGCCATGCGCGAAATCGACATCGACCCCTATGAACACACCCCCCGCGACGCCGTGGTCACGGCCAACGACTATGGCGACGGGCAGCACTTTGCCTTGCATACCCATCAGCGTGGGCAGTTCGCCTATGCGGCCTGCGGGGTGATCACGGTGTTCACCCGCCAGGGCAACTGGGTGGTGCCGCCGCAGCGGGCCATCTGGGTGCCCGCAGGCGTGCCCCACGAGATGAGCATGAACGGCCCGGTGACGATGCTGAACACCTATGTGCGCCAGCCTGCCGCCACCCGCCTCGGCCTGCCCGAACACTGCCAGGTGTTCGGTGTGTCGACGCTGCTGCGCCAACTGCTGCTGGGCGCCCGGGATGTGCCGGCGCTGTATGCCGAAGGCAGCCGCGAGGGCTACCTGATGAACCTGCTGCTGCACGAGATTGCCGACATGCCGGCGCTGTCGCTGAATGCACCGCTGCCCAGCGAACCCAGGCTCGCCCTGGCCTGCCAGCACTTGCTGGCACAGCCCTCGCTAGATACAGGGATCGATGACATGGCCCGCCAGGTGGGCATGAGCCGGCGCACCTTCACCCGGCTGTTTCGCCAGCACACCGGCATCAGCTTCGTGGCATGGCGACAGCAGGCATGCCTGATGGCGGCGGTGGTGCGCCTGGGCAATGGCGAGGCGATCACGCGGGTGGCGACGGACCTTGGCTACAGCAGCCCCAGTGCGTTCACCAGTGTGTTCCGGCGCGTGCTGGGCGCGGCGCCCAGCCAGTACTTCGCCAACGCGGTAAGTTGATGCAACACGATTCGCTGCAACCCAAGCAGTAGCGCGCCAGGCCTACACAGACAGCCAACTGTCTGCCCAGCAACTGTTGCCCCAGCAACAGCCAGCCAACAAAAACCTCCCGCACCAACACCATTGCCACCTCACTACCGCGCCAGGCCCAGCAAAAACGGGGCCTGCGACTGTGGTACGGCTCTTGCTCAAGCCTGGGTAACGCTCTGAGCGCAGGGCCACACCACAGGACGCACACATGACCGCAGCACTCAAGGTCGTCGCCGTTTCCGGCGGCGCCTATCGCCCCTCACGCACCCTGGCACTGACCGAGGCGATCGTCGCCGAGCTGGGCAAGCACCTGCACATCGACGCCCAGCTCATCGAGCTGAGCGAGATCGCCCGCCCGGTAGGCGGCGCCCTGTCGCGCGCCGAACTGCCGGCCACGGTCGAACAGCAGCTGCAGGCTATCGAGCATGCCGACCTGCTGATCGTTGCCTCGCCGGTTTACCGCGGCTCCTACCCCGGCCTGCTCAAGCACCTGTTCGACCTGGTGGGCCAGGACAGCCTGATCGACACCCCGGTGCTGCTGGCCGCCACCGGTGGCAGCCCGCTGCATGCGCTGGTGATCGACCACCAGCTGCGCCCGCTGTTCAGCTTCTTCCAGGCGCTGACCCTGCCCATCGGCGTGTATGGCAGCGAAGGCGACCTGCAGAACTACCAGGTCAGCAGCCCGGTGCTGCAAGCCCGTGTCAGCCTGGCCGCCGAGCGTGCCGCACCGTTCTTCGCCGCCCACGCCCACAGCCAGCGCAAGCTCGCCAGCGGGGCCGAACGATGAACGTGTTCTGGTTCCTGCCCACCCACGGCGACGGTCATTTCCTCGGCACCAGCGACGGCGCGCGCCCGGTCACCCTCAACTACCTCAAGCAGATCGCCCAGGCCGCCGATGGCCTGGGCTACCACGGCGTGCTGATCCCCACCGGCCGCTCGTGCGAGGACTCCTGGGTGGTCGCCTCGGCCCTGGCGCCGCTGACCGAACGCCTGCGCTACCTGGTGGCAATACGCCCCGGCATCATCTCGCCCACCGTGTCGGCGCGCATGACCGCCACCCTGGACCGCCTGTCCGGCGGGCGCCTGCTGATCAACGTGGTCACCGGCGGCGACCCCGACGAGAACCGCGGCGACGGCATCCACCTCAGCCACAGCGAACGCTACGAGGTCACCGACGAGTTCCTGCGTATCTGGCGCCGCGTGCTGCAAGGCGAGTCGGTGGATTTCGAGGGCAAGCACTTCAAGGTCGAGAACGCCAAGGCGCTCTACCCACCGGTACAAAAGCCCTACCCGCCGCTGTACTTCGGTGGCTCGTCCGACGCCGCCCATGACCTGGCCGCCGAACAGCTGGACGTGTACCTCACCTGGGGCGAACCGCCCGCCGCCGTCGCCGAGAAGATCGCCGATGTGCGCGCCCGCGCCGCCAGGCACGGGCGCACGGTGAAGTTCGGCATCCGCCTGCACGTGATCGTGCGCGAAACCGCCGAAGAGGCCTGGCAGGCCGCCGACCGCCTGATCGCGCACATCAGCGACGACACCATCGCCGCGGCGCAACAGTCCTTCGCGCGCTTCGACTCCGAGGGCCAACGGCGCATGGCTGCCCTGCACGGCGGTCGCCGCGACCAGCTGGAGATCGCCCCCAACCTGTGGGCCGGTGTGGGCCTGGTACGGGGCGGCGCCGGCACCGCGCTGGTGGGCGACCCGCAACAGGTGGCCGCGCGCATCAAGGAATACGCCGACCTGGGCATCGAAAGCTTCATCTTCTCCGGCTACCCCCACCTGGAGGAAGCCTACCGCTTCGCCGAGCTGGTGTTCCCGCTGCTGCCAGAACCCTACGCCAGCCTAGCCGGGCGCGGCGTCACCAACCTGACCGGGCCGTTCGGCGAAATGATCGCCAACGATGTGCTGCCCAAGGCGCAGACCGCATGAGTGCCAAGCAACCGGAACCCACCCTGCTCAGCCCGCTGCAGACCGCGCGCGCGCTGGCCGCCGAGTTCGCACTGACCGCCGCCGAACGCGACGAGCGCGGCGGCACACCCAAGGCCGAGCGTGACGCCATTCGCCACAGCGGCCTCTTGGCCCTGAGCATTCCCACGCAGTTCGGCGGCATGGGCGCCAGCTGGGGCGAAACCCTGAACATCGTGCGCGAGTTCGCCCGGGTCGACAGCTCCATCGCCCACGTGTTCGGCTTCCAGCACCTGATGCTGGCCACCGTGCGCCTGTTCTCCAGCCCCGACCAGTGGCAGCCCTGGTTCGAGCAGACCGCCCGCAAGAACTGGTTCTGGGGCAACGCCCTGAACCCGCTCGACACCCGCACCGTGGTCAAGAAGTACGACGGCTGGCGCGAATTCTCGGGCAAGAAGAGCTTCTGCTCCGGCGCCAGCGACTCGGAAATGCTGATCGCCTCGGCGGTGGATGAAAGCGCCGGCGGCAAGTTGCTGATCGCCGCCATCCCCACGGCACGTACCGGCATCACCCTGCATGGCGACTGGAACAACATGGGCCAGCGCCAGACCGACAGCGGCAGCGCCACCTTCGAGCGCGTGCGCGTCGAGGAATCCGAACTGCTGCTCGACCCCGGCCCGCTGAGCACTCCGTTCGCCTGCCTGCGCCCGCTGATCGCGCAACTGCACTTTGCGCACATCTTCCTCGGCATCGCCGAAGGTGCGCTGGAAGAGGCACGCCAGTACACGCTCAAGGAAGGGCGACCGTGGTTCAAGTCCAATGCCCGGCACGTCAGCGAAGACCCGTACATCCTGCGCCACTACGGCGACTTCTGGGTGGGCCTGGAAGGCGTTCGGCTGCTGGCCGAACGCGCCTGCAACCAGCTCGACGAAGCCTGGCACAAGGGCCCCACGCTGAGCAGCGACGAGCGCGGGCAACTGGCGCTGTCCATCGCCGCGGCCAAGGTGGCGGCCACCCGCACCGGCCTGGACCTGTGCAACCGCCTGTTCGAAGTGACCGGCGCGCGCGCCACGCATGCCTCGCTGCGCTTCGATCGCTACTGGCGCAACCTGCGCACCCAGACCCTGCACGACCCGGTGGACTACAAGGTCCACGAGCTGGGTGACTGGGCCCTGAACCGGACGGTACCCGCCCCGTCCTTCTACTCCTGAGGGCTGCCCATGCACCTGTTGACGCTCCCGCCATCGCCAACCCTGGCCACCTCGATCAGGGCCACCGCACAGGTGTTCGAAGACCCGAGGTCGCAGGCGCTGCTCGCCCACCTGCAGCAGGTCGCGCCGAGTGAGGCCAGCGTGCTGATCATTGGCGAAACCGGTACGGGCAAGGAGCTGGTGGCGCGACATATCCACAACCTCAGCCGGCGCCACCACGGGCCGTTCGTGGCGGTCAACTGCGGGGCGTTCTCCGAGTCGCTGGTCGAGGCCGAACTGTTCGGCCACGAAAAGGGCGCCTTCACCGGCGCCCTGGCGTCCAAGGCCGGCTGGTTCGAGGAAGCCGACGGCGGCACGCTGTTTCTCGACGAGATCGGCGACCTGCCGATGGCCATCCAGGTCAAGCTGCTGCGCGTGCTGCAGGAGCGCGAAGTGGTGCGCCTGGGGTCGCGCAAGAGCATCCCGATCAACGTGCGCGTGCTGGCCGCCACCAACGTGCAGCTGGAAAAGGCGATCAACGCCGGGCACTTTCGCGAAGACCTGTTCTACCGCCTCAACGTGGTCAGCCTGCAGCTGTACCCGCTGCGCGAGCGCCCCGGCGATATCCTGCCGCTGACCCGCCACTTCATGGCCAGCTACAGCGCCCGCCTGGGCTATGGCGATGTGCAGTTGAGCAGCGAGGCCGAGCACAAGCTGGCCAGCTACGACTGGCCGGGCAACATCCGCGAGCTGGAAAACGTCATCCACCACACCCTGCTGATCTGCCATGACGGCGTGATCCAGCAGGACGACCTGCGCCTGTCCAACCTGCGCATCGAGCGGCCCGAGGGCACACCCGCCCCGGACACATCCGCCAACGCCCTGTTGCAGCGCGCGTTTCAGAAGCTGTTCGAAGAAGAGCACGGCGCGCTGCATGAAAAGGTCGAGGAGGCGCTGCTGCGCAGTGCCTACCGCTTCTGCCACTACAACCAGGTGCACACCGCGCGCCTGCTGGGCCTGAGCCGCAACGTCACCCGTGCCCTGCTGATCCGCATCGGCGAACTGGTGGTGAACAAGCGCCAGCCGCCACCGGAGCCGAACGCCACACGCGTCATCAACCTGTCGATCTGACCCAGACTTGCCCAAGCAAGCAGCGACTTCACCCACCTTGCGTTGCACGCCGTCCCGGCCGGGGCGGTGGCCCATTCTTCCTGCAACGAGCACCCCACCATGAGCCTCGATATCTTCTGGTTTCTGCCCACCTCCGGCGACACCCGCTACCTCGGCCACTCCGCCAGCGGGCGCCCGGCCACCAACGCCTACATGCGCCAGATTGCCGTGGCCGCCGAGAACCTCGGCTATGACGGCATCCTCATCCCCACCGGCAGCAGCTGCCTCGACCCCTGGGTCACCGCCGCCAGCCTGGTGCCGGTGACCCACCGCCTCAAGCTGCTGGTGGCCCTGCGCACCTCGCTGGGCAACCCCACCGCGTCGGCGCGCCAGGCCGCCACCCTCGACCAGGCCAGCGGCGGACGCCTGCTGCTCAACGTGGTGCCCGGCGGCGATGCCACCGAGCTGGCCGCCGATGGCGTGTTTCTCGCGCACGACCAGCGCTACGACGCCGCCGACGAATTCCTCACCGTGTGGCGCCAACTGCTCAGTGGCGAACGGGTCGACTTTCACGGCGAGCACCTGCGGGTGGAGGGCGCGCAAAACTTCTTCGCGCCGGTGCAGACGCCCTACCCGCCGCTGTACTTCGGTGGCTCGTCAGCCGCCGCGCACGAGCTGGCGGCCAGGCATGTGGACGCCTACCTGACCTGGGGCGAGCCACCCGCCGCGGTGGCCGAAAAGATCGCCGACGTGCGCGCCCGTGCCGCCCGCCACGGGCGCACGGTGCAGTTTGGCGTGCGCCTGCATGTGATCGTGCGTGAAACCAGTGAACAGGCCTGGGCGGCGGCCGAGGAACTGATCAGCCACCTGGACGAGGCCACCATCGCCGCCGCACAGGCCAACTACGCCAGCATGGATTCCGAAGGCCAGCGGCGCATGGCCGCGCTGCACGGCGGGCGCCGCGACCGACTGGAAGTCTCGCCCAACCTGTGGGCCGGGGTCGGCCTGGTGCGTGGCGGCGCCGGCACCGCACTGGTCGGCGACCCGGCCACGGTGGCGGCACGGCTGCAGGAGTACGTCGCCCTGGGCGTGGACCGCTTCGTGCTGTCGGGCTACCCGCACCTGGAGGAAGCCTACCGCTTCGCCGAACTGGTGTTCCCGCTGCTGCCCGGCAAAAGCAAGGTGACGGTGGATGGCGCCTTCACCGGGGGCGCCTTCGACGTGCGTGCCGGCCAGGCCAGGCCCGCCGCCAGCCAGTAACGGGCAGGGCCCGGGCTACCCGGTGCAGGCGGGTCGGCTCAGGCCCGTGCGGCCACCCGCTCGACGCTGTCGGCCACTGTGCGGGCCTGCTGCAGCACCTGCGCACACACCTGTTCAGGGGCCTCCACGCGCACGCGCAGACGGCCAAGGATACGCCCCTGGATACGCTCGATATTGGCCTGCACCAGGTGGGTCGGGTAACCCAGTGCCGCGCTGATCGCGCTCAGCTCCGGCGCCTGGCCACGGGCCCCGGTGTAATGCAGGTCGAGCAGCCAGTCGCCGGCGCTGGCTGGGGCCAGGTCATGGGCGCCGCCAGGGTGCAGGGTGCGCAGCAGGGTGCGGGTCACCTCGTGGCACGGGCAGCCGAACACCCGCCACACCTCGCCCTGCTCCACCACCTCGCCCGCCTCCAGCACCACCACGCGGTCGCACAGCTCGCGGATCACTTCCATCTCGTGGGTAATCAGCACGATGGTCAGGTTCAGGCGCCGGTTGATATCGCGTAGCAACGCCAGAATCGACTGGGTGCTTTGCGGGTCCAGCGCCGAGGTCGCCTCGTCGCACAGCAGCAGGTCGGGCTGCAGCACCAGCGCCCGGGCGATGCCGACGCGCTGTTTCTGGCCACCGGACAGCTGTGCGGGGAAGGCATCGCGCTTGTCCTCCAGGCCCACCAGTTGCAGCATCTCGCTCACCCGCCGCTCGCGCTCGGCGCGGCCAATGCCGGCCAGCTTGAGCGGCAGGCCGATGTTCTCGCCGACGGTTTTCACCGACATCAGGTTGAAGTGCTGGAAGATCATGCCGGTGCGCTGGCGCTGGCGGGCCAGTTGCGCGGTGTCGTAGCCGGCGATGTCCTCGCCGTCGATCAGCACCTGGCCGTTGCTGGGTTGCTCCAGGCGGTTGAGCGAACGCAGCAGCGACGACTTGCCCGCGCCGCTGCGCCCGATGATGCCGAACACCTCGCCCCGGCGTATCTCCAGGTTGATGTCGCGCAGCGCATGCACAGTGCGCTCGCGCCCCGGGTACTGCTTGCCGAGCCCCACCAGGCGGATATGCACGGCGCCTGCCAGCGGCTGTTGATTGAAACTGACCATGGATCAAGGCCTGCCCTGCGAAGGATGCGATTCGACCAAGGCCCGCGCTGTCGCCAGCGCGGGCCACCGGGGCTCAGAAGCCGGGCACTATCTGGCCCTTGTAGCGGGTCAGGATGAAGTCGCGCACCTGTGGCGAGTTCAGCGCCTTGGCCAGCTTCTGGATGCGCGGGTCATCGATGTTGTCGGGGCGCGCGACCAGGTACTCCACGTAAAGGTCCTTGCCCTTCTCCACGATCAGCGCGCTGCTGGTATCGATGCCCGCCTCCAGCGCGTAGTTGGCGAAGACGAACGCCAGGTCCACCTGGTTCACCGCACGGGCCAGCAGCGCGCCTTCGAGTTCGCGAATCTTCAGGTGCCTTGGGTTGGCCGCGATGTCGCGCTGGGTCGCCAGGGTGTTGCTCGGGTCCTTGAGGGTGAGCAGCCCGGCTTCGTGCAGCAGCACCAGGGCACGCCCGGCGTTGACCGGGTCGTTGGGGATGGCGACGCTGGCGCCGTCCTTGAGCTCGGCGATGCTCCTGATGCGGGTGGAGTACGCACCGAAAGGCTCGATGTGCACGCCCACCACCGGCACCAGGTCGGTCTTGCGGGTGGCGTTGAATTCGTCGAGGAACGGCCGGTACTGGTAGTAGTTGGCGTCCAAGTTCTTCTCGGCCAGTTGCAGGTTGGGCTGGATGAAATCGCTGAACACCTTGATGTCCAGGTCCACGCCTTCGGCCGCCAGCGCCGGTTTGACGAACTCGAGGATCTCGGCATGCGGCACCGGGGTGGCGCCCACCACCAGTTTCTCGTTGGCGTGCGCCGACAGCGACAGCACGGCGGCCAGTACGGCCAGGGTCTTCTTCATGGGCTTGCTCCTGAACAGGTAGAACATTGGCCGCCGTGGGATACGTGGGCCGGCGGCAGCGAAACCCGGCTGCCGCTGACGGGAAACACAATTCAACGCCGGGTGAAGCGCCGCACCAGGCGGTCGCCACTCACCTGCAGCACCTGTACCAGTACGATCAGCAGCAGCACGGTCACCACCATCACGTCGGTCTGGAAGCGCTGGTAGCCGAAGCGGATCGCCAGGTCGCCCAGGCCGCCGCCGCCGACCACCCCGGCCATCGCCGTGTAGTCCACCAGCACGATGGCGGTCACCGTCACCGCCGCGATCAGGCCGGTGCGCGCCTCGGGCAGCACGGTGTGCCACACGATCTGCCAGGTGCTGCCACCCATCGACTGGGTGGCCTCCACCAGGCCGCGGTCGACCTCGCGCAGGGCGATTTCCACCAGCCGCGCAAAGAACGGCGTACAGCCGATCACCAGCGGCGGTATGGCGCCGGGCACGCCCAGCGAAGTACCGGCCACCACCTGGGTGAGCGGGATCAGCACAATCAGCAGGATGATGAACGGCATCGAACGCAGCACGTTCACCACCACCGACAGCACGCGGTACACCAGCGGCGAGGCCAGCAACTGGCGCTGGCCGGTGAGGTACAGCAGCACCCCCAGCGGCAGCCCCATCAGCACCGTGAAACCCAGCGCTACGCCGAGCATGCTCAAGGTGTCGAGGCAGGCCTGGCCCACCTCGGGCCAGTTGACATGGGCCAGCAGCTCGCTCATTGCCCAGCGCCCCTGCGCAGCGCGGCGGCCGGGTGCGGCGCGCCCAGCCGGTCACCTGCGTCGAACAGCTTGTTGCGCAGCGTGCCCGGGGCGTAATCGCGCTTGAACAGGCCACGGGCCTGCAGCTCGGGCACCAGCAGGTCGACCACCGCCTCGAAGGTTTCCGGGGCCACCACGCTGGCCAGGTTGAAGCCGTCCACGTCGGTCTCTTGCACCCATTCCTGCAACTGGTCGGCCACCGTCTGCGCCGAGCCCACCAGTACCGGGCCGTCACCACCGATGGCGCAATAGTCGGCAATTTCGGCGGTGGTCCAGGTGCGGCTGGGGTCGGCACGGGTGAAGGCTTCCACCGCCGACTGGATCGCATCGCTCTGCACTTCGCGCAGCACCTGGTCGCTCTGGTACTGGGCGAAGTCGATGCCGGTCCAGCCCGACATCAGCGTCAGCGCACCGCTGGCGCTGGCGTACTCGCGGTACTCGCGCAGGCGCGCCAGGGCCTGTTCATCGGTGGGGGCGACAATCACCGTAAGCTGCTCCAGCACCAGGATATCGCCCGGTGCGCGGCCGGCCGCCACCGCCGCAGCGCGCACCTGCGCCACCTGGTTCTTGAGCACCGTCTTGCTCGGCGCAGCAACGAACACGCACTCGGCGTTGGCCGCCGCAAACGCCCTGCCGCGCGTCGAAGCACCGGCCTGGTACAGCACCGGGGTGCGCTGGGGCGAAGGCTCGCACAGGTGAAAGCCCGGTACCTGGAAGAACTCGCCCTGGTGGCCGATGCCGTGCACCTTGGCCGGGTCGGCATACACCCCGCTGGCGCGGTCGGCGCGCACGGCGTCGTCTTCCCAGCTGGCCTCCCACAGTTTGTAGCAGACCTGCAGGTACTCCTCGGCCAGGGCGTAGCGCTGGTCATGCGACAGCTGCTCGCGCTGGCCAAGGTTGCGCGCCCCGCTGGAAAGGTACGAGGTGACGATATTCCAGCCGGCGCGGCCACGGGTCAGGTGGTCGAGCGTGGACATGCGCCGGGCAAACGGGTACGGGTGCTCGAACGACACCGAGGCGGTCACGCCAAACCCCAGGTGCTCGGTGACGGCGGCCATGGCCGGCACCAGCTGCAGCGGGTCGTTGACCGGCACCTGCGCAGCCGTACGCAGCGCCTCGTCGGCGTTGCCGCCGTACACGTCGTAGGCGCCCAGCACATCGGCGATGAACAGCCCGTCGATCTTGCCGCGCTCCAGGGTCCTGGCCAGCTCGGTCCAGTAGTGGATGTCGGTGTAGCGCGTGGCCTGGTCACGCGGATGGCGCCACAAGCCCGGCGACAGGTGGCCGACGGTGTTCATGGCAAAGGCATTGAGGCGTATCTGCTTGGGCATGGTGGCGGCCTAGTTCCAGTCGTGACGCTGTGGCTTGGCCCCGTTCAAGGCCCAGTTGCCCACCAGGTGGTACTTCCAGCGCACCGGGTCGTGCAGGGTGTGCACGCGGGCGTTGCGCCAGTGCCGGTCGAGGTTGTGGCGCACCTGGGTGGAGCGCGTGCCGCCCAGCTCGAACAGGCGGTTGCTGGCCTCGATCGCCGCTTCGGTGGTCAGCACCTTGGCCTTGGCCACGGCCACCGAGGCCTGGGCCACCGAGTCCTCGTCGGGGGCCAGGCTGGCCCGGTCGAGCACCTTGCCGGCGCGCTCCAGCAGGGCCTCGGCGGCTTCCTGGCGAATCTCCAGCGCGCCGATCTGCACGATGGTCAGCGGGTCCTGGCTGGCCTGCTCCACGCCCGCATCGATCCACGGGCGGGCCTGCTCGCGGATGAAGGTGATGGCGTCGTCCAGCGCCGCACGGCCGATGCCGGCGTCGATGGCGGCGGTGGTCAGCTGCGCGAAGGGGCCGGCCAGGGTCGGGGTTTCGTACGAGCGGTAGGTGGGAAACAGGTTGAAGGCCGGCACGATCAGTTGCTGCGCCAGCACCGTGCCGCTGGAGGTGGTGCGCTGGCCGATGTTGTCCCAGTCATCGACGATCACCAGGCCCGGGGTATCGCGGCGCACGAAGGCCAGTTGCGAGCGGTCCTGCGAGTCCAGCGCCAGCACCCCCAGCCAGTGCGCGTACAACGAGCCGGTGCAGTAGCCCTTGCGCCCGTCGATGCGGTAGCCATCGGCATGGGGCACGATGCGGGTCTGGATCTCCTTGACGTTCTTGCCGCCGGTTTCCGACAGCGCATTGGCAAAGCGGTGCCCGGCCAGCACCAGGTCGAAGAAGAAGCGCTTCTGCTCTTCGCTACCCTGCAGGCGGATGTCTTCGAGCAGGCAGTAGTGGTTCTGCGGTATCTGCCCCAGCGAAGGGTCGGCGGCGGAGATGATCGCGATCACCTCGGCCAGGGTGGCGAAGGACACCTGCGCCCCGCCGTACTGTTTCGGTACGGTGATGCCCCACAGGCCGCTGTTGGAGAACGCATCCACCACGTCGGCCGGGACCTGGCGGCTGCGGTCGCGCTCGGACGCGCCTTCGCGCAGCAGCGCGGCAACCCGATGGGCAATGGCAATGGCTTCGGCATCGTCACGGATGACGTGGGCATCCGGCTGGCGGATGTCGTAGTGGGCAGAAACAGGGGTGGCAGTCATGGTCTATCTCGATGAGTACACAGAGTCACCCGTGAGATAGCACAACCCATGCCACTTGAATTTCACCTATAAATCAATGAGTTACGCACAACAGAAAGTGACATGGCTGGATGCACGGCAACAAAGTGTTGGCCAACTGTTCGCAGTGCAACAGTACGACAGCGGTCAGTTGCTCCCCGTACACCGCGCGCCTATTCGCAGTAACGGGCAGGCATGAAAAAACCGGCTGCTGCGAGCCGGTTCCCATGCAGTACCGCCAGCCTCAGCCGCCGCTGGCTGCCACGCTCTTGCGTTCAGCCACGAAGAACAGCGGGCGAATCCGCACCCCCACCACGTTGCCGGCATACGCCGCCACCAGCCACAGCCAGCCATGCACGCTGCCCGAGGCGATACCGCTGAAGTACGCGCCGATGTTGCAGCCATACGCCAGCCGCGAGCCGTAGCCCAGCAGCAGGCCGCCGATCACCGCGGCCAGCAGCGAGCGCAGCGGAATCTTCAGGCTCGGCGCGAAGCGCCCGGCCAGGCCTGCTGCCAGCAACGCACCCAGCACGATGCCGATGTCCATCACCGTGGTCACGTCCTCCCACAGCGGTGCAGCCAGCGCCTTGGCGTTGCCCGGCATCTGCCAGAACGCCCAGCTGCCCACGTCCACGCCCAGCCCGCTCAGGGTCTTGGCGCCCCACAGGGCGAACGCCGAGGTGATGCCCCAGGGCCGGCCCGCCAGTGCCAGGGTCGCGTAGTTCAGCAGCGCCAGGCCGATCGCGCCCCACACCAGCGGCCACGGGCCACGCAGGAAGCGACGCAGGCCCTCATGCTGGCTGCCTGCCGGGGCCTCGAGGGCGCCGTGGCGACGCTTCTCCAGCACCACCGTGCCCCAGGCGATCAGGCCGAACACCACCAGGTTAAGCACCAGCGCGGGGGCCACGCCAAAGGTCTGCACCACGGAGGTGGCCGGGAACGACGGCAGCGCGAACCACCAGTCGGCGTGGTGGGTTGCAGTTACCGAACCGATGATGAAGAACAGCAGCGTCACCAGCATGCGCGCGTTGCCACCGCCCACGGTGAACAGGGTGCCCGAGGCACAGCCGCCGCCCATCTGCATGCCGATGCCGAAGATGAACGCACCGAACACCACCGACACCCCGGCCGGCGCCACCAGCCCGGTCACCGGCTGGCCGAACAGCGTGCCGGCGCCCAGGGCCGGAAAGAACAGCAGCACGGCGATAGCCAGCATCACCATCTGCGCGCGCAGGCCGGCGCCACGGCGCTCATTGATGAACACCCGCCAGGCGGACGTGAAGCCGAACGCGGCGTGGTACAGCGTGAGGCCCAGGGCGGCGCCGACGATCAGCAGCAGCACCTGTTTGATGCCCACGCTGGCATTCAGAAAGACGGCGCCGACCACCAGCAATGACAGCGCAACCAGTGGCGCGCCGAGACGGCGCTCAGGCGCCGCGGAGAGAGAAAGACCCATGACGATACTCGGATATAGACGGAACAGGCCGCGAGTATACCGTCACCAGCCACCGTGCGGGCTCACGGATAGAACAGCGGGTACATCGCAAGCGCCAGGGTCGAGGCGCAGGCATGCATCGCCATGGGCACCAGCAGGCCGCCGGTTCGGATCCGCGCATAGGCCAGCATCAGGGCGAGGATGAACAACAGCACCACGGTCGACCTGAAGGTGTACTGCAGGTGGATGGCGGCAAACGCCAGGGCGCTGACCACGATCGCCACCACCGCCCACAGCGGCTTGCGGAACGGGAACAGGTTGAGCAGAAAATGCCGGAATGCCAGCTCTTCGCCCAGGGGGGCGAGCACGATGACCATGCTGGTCAGCAGCACGCGATCGGCCAGCGAACCGGCACCGAGCAGGGTCATGAACTGCAGCATGAACGGCTCGGCGGGCTGGTCGACCAGGGCGGCGTAGTTGTAGGCCAGCAGGTAGACCACCACCACGCTGGTCAGGCCAAGCCAGAGGGCCTTGTAGCTGAAGTTGGCCCCCCTGAAGGCATGCCCGGCCAGCGGGTTGCGCCGCAGCAACAGGTACAGCCCGCCGATGGCTGCACACGCCACCAGGTGGGCGCCGAACAAAGCCAGGGTGAAGTCCAGGCCACTGCCGAACAGAAAGGCGCCGGCGAACTGCGCGGTGAAGTACAGCAGCAGGCCCAGCAGCGCGAGGCCGATGCGCTTGCCGGTGGTGCTGGCGATGTAAGGGGTGGTCACGGGACTTCCTTGTACGGGGTTGTTCACAGCGTTCTCCTTGGCGGGGGGCGCATTATGGCGAGTTTCGCGGCTGCTGCGCAGCCCATCGCCGGCAGCCGGCTGCTACAGGCTAAGCGCTCAAGTAGATTCACATCTGGATACATCCGGCCATTTGCCATTCCCCTCGCCCTCTGTTTGCATCCGCGCTCTCTCCCCGTGCAGACAAGGAAATCACCCCATGAAAACCCTGGTAGTCGGTGCCAGCAAAGGGCTGGGCAAGGCCCTGATCGAAGGCCTCGGCGAGGCGGGCGACACGCTGGTCGGCGTGTCGCGCACGCGCCCCGACGGCATCGCCGCCAAGGCCGGCGTGCAGTTGAACTGGGTCGAAGCCAACCTGGCCGAGCCGGCCAGCGCCGCGCACGCCATCGCCCAGGCTGTGGCAGAGCACGGCCTCGACACGCTGATCTACAACCTCGGCATCTGGGAAGAGCTGGCCTTCGACCCGGCCTACGACTTTCTCGGCGACAGCGACGCGCAGGTACAAGCCATCGTCAGTTGCAACATCACCGCCACCCTGCTGCTGATCAAGCGCCTGCTGCCCACCCTGCTGCGCAGCGCCACCCCGCGCATCATCCTCACCGGTTCCACCTCCGGCCTGCCCCAGAGCGGGCGCCCCGAGGTGGCCTTCGGCGCCTCCAAGTTCGCCCTGCGTGGCATCGCCGATGCGCTGCGCGAAGGCTACCGCGAGCAACGCCTGGCCGTGACCTGCCTGAACCTGGGTTACCTCAACACCGAAGACCCGCTCAGCACGCCCCGCGACGTGGCCGAGCAACGCGGCGAAGGCCAGCTGATCCCCGTGCACGACGTGGTGCAGGTGGTGCGCATGGCACTGAGCCTGTCGTCGGCCAGCTACGTCAAGGAGCTGACCTTGCCGGCCCTGCTCGACGAGCGCTTCTGAGCGCTGATCAGCACGCTGGATAAAAAGCGGCGAAAGCGCCATCCTTCCCGCCTTTGACGCGCAGCCTGGCTGCGCCCACCGTTATGTGAAGGACCTTTTTCATGCAGACGCTCAACGACACCGACTTCGAGTTCATCGAAGACATCCTGCTGCAGTATGGCGATGACCATTCGGTGCTCAACGCCTCGGAACTGGACGGCTACCTCACCGCGCTGGTGTCCGGCCCTGCGCCTGTGGCTATCGACGACTGGTTCCCGGGGATCTTCGGTGGTCGCCAGCCGGAATGGGAAAGCGCTGCAGACTGCCAGCGCTTCGTCGAACTGGTGACCCTGCACGCGAACAACCTGGCCGAGCGGTTCTCGCCGCGCTTCGAGGAGACCGAGCACAACGGCCAGCCGCTGACGCTGGCCGAAGAGTGGTGCTTTGGCTACCTGCGCGGTGCAGGCCTGGCCAACTGGCCGGCCTTGCCGGCGGCGCAGCAGGTGGCACTGGATGTGATCGAGACCTGTGCCGCACAGGACAACTTCGAACTGCCCGCCGACCTGGATGTGGCGCTGCATCGCCAGCGCGTGGCCGCCATCGAGCCCGCGGCGCGGGCGTTGCAGGGGTACTGGGCGACGCAGCGCTGAAGCGGGCGGCGGCGCCGCCCATCGCGGGTCGAGCCCGCTCCCACAGGTTCGGCGCAGTTCCTTGTGGGAGCGGGCTTGACCCGCGATGACGCCAGCACATACCCCAACAATCCGGAGCAGTGCATGCCCACCACCCTCACCGCCGCCTTCCCCCACCACCTGGCCCGCGAAGTCCAGGACCTGGCCCGGCAACTCGACCTGCCCAACGGTGACCAGGGCATCGCCGTCACCCTCGACGGCGAACCCCTGACCCTGCCCTACCGCCTTCACCTGCCGGCTGCCGATACAGCCCGGTCACTGATCCACGCCTGCCTGCTCACCCGCCACCCCGACGGCCACGTGCGCGAGCGTTACCTGCAGCAGATCATTCGGGCACCAGAGACGTGGGTCATCCCGTTCGTGTTCCAGCTCACCGGCGAATACGTGATCGAGCTGCTGGCGCTGTGCGAGGCCAACCTGCCGACCCTGGACGCCAGCGCCTACGGCCGCTTCTTCAACGACAACACCGCCTACTTCAGCCTGACCCGCGCACGCATGGTCAGCTACTGGGACTGCTACCACCGCAGCCGCCACCCGCACCTGCGCAGCTACGTGGGCACCCGCCTGTTCCGCGCCTTCAGCGACTTCACAACGACCACTTCACGGTGAACATCACATTGCGCGGCTCGCCGAAGATGTTGGCCCCGGCCGGGTTGCTGATGCTCTGGTAGTAACGCTTGTCCGCCACGTTGTTGAGGTTGGTCTGCAACGTCACCGCCGGCGTCACGCGGTACTGGGCCATCAGGTCGACCACGCTGTACCCGCCCTGCTTCACGCTGTAGCTGGTATAGGTGCGGCTCTGGGTGCGAAAGGCCCCGCCCACGCTCCATTGATCGAGGTCGCCCGGCAACTGGTAGCTGGTCGCCAGCTTGAACAGGTTGTACGGCGAATCACTGTCGAAGCGGTCACCCTTCTGCGCCGAGCCGGTCGCCTTCACATACTCGGCCGCCGCATAGGTATAGCCGGCCGACGCCTGCCAGCCCGGCGCCAGTTCGCCGCCCAGCTCCAGTTCCAGGCCGCGGGTACGAATTTCGCCGGCCGCCTCGTAGCAGGCATCCATGGTCGGGCAATCACCTGCCGGCAACGACTTGGCCAGGTTCTCCTGGTCGAGCTGGAACAGCGCGAAACTGGCGTTCAACGCGCCACCGAAGTACTCGGCCTTGAGCCCGGCCTCGTAGTTGGTGCCGGTTACCGGCGCCAGCAGGCCACCGCTGCTGTTCTGGTATTCCTGCGGCTTGAAGATGCGCGTCCAGCTGGTGTAGACCGAGTAGGTGTCGTTCAGGTCATAGATCAGCCCCGCATACGGGGTGACCTCGCGGGTGGCCTTGTAGTCGGCGCCGAAGGCGTAGGCCCCGACCTCGGTGTGCTGCTGGTACTCATACCAGTCCAGGCGCGAGCCGAGGATCAGCTTCAGGTCATCGCGCAGGTTGAAACGCACGGCGGTGTAGGCACTGGACTGATCCACCTTGCCCTTGCGTGACCAGTTGTAGTCGATGGCCGGCCGGGGCACGTCCTTGTAGTGGAAGTTGTTGGGGTCCACGACATAGTTGAAGCTCGCATCCGGGCCGCCGCCAGGGCCGTCGTCGGTATCGTCGCGGCGGTAGCTCGCCCCCACCACCAGTTCATGGGTACGCCCGAACAGGCTGAACGGCCCGCTGGCATAACCATCGATACTCTTCTGCGTATGTTCGTAGGAGTAGCGCCCCACATTCAGTTGCAGCTCGTCGGCGGTCGGGTCGAGCCGGTAGTAGCTGCTGCCCAGCATCTCCAGGTTGGCCTTCAGCCAGCTGGCGCTCAGGCGCAGGCGCCAGTCGTTGTCCAGGCGATGTTCCACCTCGGCGAACACGCTCTTGTTGGTCTTGTCCCAGTAGGTCCAGTCGGGGCTGAAGCGCGACGAGCGGGAAATGTCGAGGAAGCTGCCATCGGCATGGGTCGGGCTGCCGTTCCAGTCCGCGCCGGGGTTGTCCTCGCGGTTGTAGTAGCCGCCCAGGGTCAGCGTGGTGGCGTCCGACAGGTCGAATTCGGTGATCCCGTACAGCAACTGGCGCTGGTTGCTGTAGGCATCGGTAAAGCTGTTCTTGTCCTGGTAGCTGCCCACCACTCGCCCGCGTACGGTACCGGCATCATTGAGGCTGCTGCTGGCGTCGATTTCGGTACGGTAGTTGTCCCAGCTGCCGGCTGCCGCCGTGAGGGTGATCTGCGGCGCCAGCGTGGGGCGCTTGCGCACCAGGTTGAGGGTACCCGACGGGTTGCCCGAGCCCACCATCAGGCCGGAAGCCCCGCGTACCACCTCCACCCGGTCGAACATCGCCAGGGTCGCGGTGCCCAGGGTGTCGCTGTCGTAGGCGATGGGCAGGCCGTCGACCATGATGTTGTCGATGGCCGCACCGCGCGAGTAGAACTGCGGGCGCTCGCCGCCGGTCTTGCGCAGGGTCAGCCCCGGCGTGTAGCTGGCGATGTCGTCCAGGGTCTGCATGTTCTGGTCGTCCATGCGCTGGCGGGTGACCACGGTCACCGACTGCGGGGTTTCCCGGGCCGAGGCCTTGAACTTGGTGGCCGTGGCCATGCTGGCGGTGGTGTAGGAGCCAGTGTTTTCCGTGACCTCGCCCAGCGCACTGCCGGTGATGCTGGTGGCACCCAGTTGCAGCGCATCACTGCTGTCGGCCTTCTCCAGGGTCAGGGTGCCGTTGTCGGTCACGCGCAGTTGCAGGCCGCTGCCCGCCACTGCCTGGCGCACCGCTGCCTCGGCGCTCAGTTGCCCGTTCACCGCCGCGCTCTGGCGCCCGCGCAGCAGCGCCGGGTCCACCACCAGGGTGCTGGCGCTTTGCCGGGCGATCTGGCGCAGGGCCTGGTCCAGCGGTTGCGCCGGCAACGCATAGCGCTGCATGGCTGGGTCCGCCCAGGCGCGGTTCAGGTCGAGGGAGCAGGCAGAAACGGCAACCGCGACAGCCAGTGCCAGGCGCGCGGGGCTCAGGAGTTGGGGACGCATGTGAAGGGCTTTCCTCGCAGGAAGTGAATGGGCGTTTCCTGCTATGTCCAGCGAGCCGAAAAAAGCCTTCACCCTGGCGGAATGTTTTTTTCAGCGCAGGTCGATCAGCGTGATCGGCCCGAACGCCTCGACACTGATCGGCAGCACCTGCGCCAGCGATTGCAGGGCGCGGTCGCTGTCGTCCAGCGGGAACACCCCGAACACGCGCAGTTGCGCCGCCGCCGGGGAAACCCGCAGCACGCCGTAGCGGTAAGGGCGCAAGGCATCGATCACGCTGCCCAGCGACGCGTCGTCCACCTCCAGGCGACCTTCCATCCAGGCATCCAGGCGGCCTTGCTCATTGCCCAAGGGCGAGAGTGCATCGTCGGCAAAGCGCAGGGTCTGCCCGCTGTCCACCACGATGCTCTGCCCGGCGCGGTTACGCACCTGCACGCTGTGCTGCTGCACGCTGACGGCACTGCGCTGATCCAGCGTGGCGACACTGAAGCGCGTGCCCAGGGCCCGCACCCGGCCTTGCGCAGTGACCACCTCGAGGGGGCGGTGCGGGTCGCGGGCCACCTGGATGTTCAGCTCGCCGTGGCGCAGATGGATCACCCGGGCTTCGGCACTGAACGCCACCTCCACGGTGGTGCGCGCATTGAGCAGCAGCACGCTGCCGTCAGCCAGTTGAATGCGCCTGCGCTCGCCGGTGCCGCTGTAGTGGTCGCTGAACACGGCGTCCAGCGGCATGCGCCGTTGCACAGTCAACAACGCCGGCAGGCCCAGCATCAGCAGCAAGGCGCTGCCGCCGCGCAGCAACCGGCGCCGCTGCAGCGACAACCCGCTGCTGCGCAGGGCGCGGGTGGCCGCACTGGCGCTGCCGGGCACTTCCAGCAAGGGGTTCAAGGGTGTGTGGGTGGCCTGGGTAACCGCCTGCCAGGCCTGGCGATGGCTTGCGTCCAGCGCCTGCCACTGCTCGAAGGCGTCGCGGTCGGCTGCCGTCGCCGCCCCCGAGCCCAGGCGCACGCTCCATTCGATGGCTTCGCGCACCGCCGGGGTCAGCGCTGCCAGGCTGCGGCCGCTCACGTGCCCGCGCCCAGTTTCGCCAGGTAGCAATGGGTCACGGCGCGCCGCACCCAGCGCTCGACGCTGCTCAGCGACACCTGCATCTGGTCGGCGATCTGCTGGTGGGTCAGGCCCTCCAGGCGGTTGAGCAGAAAGGCATGGCGCACCTTGGCCGGCAACCCGGCCAGCAAGGCATCCACCGCCTCCAGCGCCTCGCGCAGCACCGCCAGGGTTTCCTCGCACGGCGCCACCGGCTCGGGCAGGTTGGCCAGCGCTTCAAGGTAGGCGCGCTCCAGCTCGCCGCGACGCCAGAAGGTGTACAGCACCCGCTTGGCGACCATGCACAGGAACGCCCGCGGCTCGTCCAGCTGGCCCAGGTGCGGCGAAGTCAGGGTACGCAGGAAGGTGTCGTGGGTGAGGTCCGCGGCATCGGCGTGGGAATTGAGCCGACGGGCCAGCCAGCCGCGCAACCAGTGATGGTGTTCGGCGTACAGCAGGTGCAACGGGTGCTGGGCGGACGGGCGCGGGTTGGACATGCGAGAGGCACACTAATGGTAATTGTTCGCATTCTTATCCCTCGCCCTGGGATTTGCAAGCCGTGCCCTACTCGCGGCAACTGGGCGAGCCGCCCCAGCGCATGCTGCGAATGCAGAAGTAGCGGTCCTTTTTCAGGGTCACGGGGGCGATCGTGCAAGGCAGCACCGCCGGGTCGATCTCGATCGACATCTCATCGGCCGCGTAGCGATCGTCATCGAATTCGATCACGCAGGTGCCGTCCTCCTGCGCCCGCTCGGGAAAGCGCAGGCCCTGTACCACCTGATCGCCCATCTTCACCCGCAGCGGGCTCGGTGCCGATGAGCTGCACGCCTTGAGGGCCGGATGGTTGACGGTTATCCACAGTGGGTACTCGCCGCCTGTGCGGTCAGGGAACAACGGAATGAACAACAGCGACTGGTAGGTCGACTGACCGTGATTCACCACCTTGAGCCACAACGGGCTGGCGTTGCAGGTGGCGCCCAGCGACGCGCCGTAGCGCAGCTTGGGGTCGGTGTGGTCCTGCCAGCCGCCCAGGCGGTCGGGCTTCCAGTCATGGCCCCATTTGTATTCGGTACAGCCGCCCAGGGTGAGCAGCAAGCACAACAGCGTGGCGATACGGTGCACGGTGAAGTCCTTCCTTGGTGGAGCATCCATCGGGAACACATTGTCGGGGCCAGGCGCCTCGCCGGCAAGGCCGGCTCCTGCACGCCGGCTCCTGCACGAGTCAGCCGCGCTGGAAGCAGCCCGGGGTGATGCCGACCACTTTCTTGAAGGCCCGGGTCATGTGGCTCTGGTCGAAGAACCCGCAACGCAGCGACGCCTCGGCGATGCCCACGCCACTGCGCAGCAACTGCTGCACCCGCGCCACCCGCGTCTGGATCTGATAGCTGTGCGGCGATACGCCCACGCTCTTCTTGAACACCCGTATCAGGTACAGCGGATCGAGCCCCACCCACTGCGCCAGGTCGTTCAGCGCGATGTTCTGCGCGTACTGCTCGTCGAGCATCTGCCGCACCCGTCGCACCACTTCGCGTTCGTCGGCCACCGCCCGGGGCTGCGGCCCGCCGCACCGCTCGAACAGCTGGCTGACCAGGTGCAGCAGCACGCTCTCGCGCTCAAGGCTCGAACACGACTGCTCGATCACCTGATGCTGGTGCAGGAAGGCCTGGGCAAAGCCCATGTCGTGGGTCAGCGCCTGCTGGAACAGGTGGATATGCCCGTCGCCGAAACGCCCCTCGAATACCGCACGGTTGAGCCACTGCGGGTCAAGGTAGAGCATGCGGTAGCTCCAACCCTCGGCGCTGCCCGGCACGCCGTCGTGCATCTCGCCCGGGGTCAGGGTGACGATGCTGCCGGCGGTGCCCAGGTGCTGGGTGCCACGGTAGAAGAGCTTCTCCACGCCCGCACCGATCACCCCCACCGCGTAGCGCTCATGGGAATGGCGGCCGAAGGCCCGTGCGCTGTAGCGCGCCGCCAGCAATTCACAGCCCCCTTCGGGGACGCGCCAGAAGCGCGAGAAGTCCTGTTGCTCCATGGCCTGTCCAGTTTTGTGCAATACGCGCGCAAGGCGGGTGGATAAATTTGCCCGACTTCTTCGCAACAGACCAGAGAAAACCATGCAGTCATCCAACGGGGTCACCCTCTCCAGCAACCGGGCCATCGTCGAGCTGACACTGGGCGGGCTGATGCTCAGCCTGTCGGCGCTGGCGGTGGCCTTCGCCCATATCGGCGCCGGGGGCGCGGGTTTCTACCGGATGCTGATCGCCTCGGTGCTGTTCTACCTGCTGCTGCGGGTGAGAAGGCAACCTGCTCGCCTGGCCCACCCCAGGGCTCGACGCTACACCGCCCTGGCCGGCGTGTTCCTGGCCATCGACCTGATCCTGTGGCACCACAGCATCTACATCGTCGGGCCGGGCATCGGCTCGATCCTGACCAACTGCCAGGTGTTCTTCATGACCTTGCTCGGGCTGTGCCTGCTCAAAGAGAAACCATCGCTGTATTTCGTCGCCTCGATCAGCCTGGCCTTCGTCGGCCTGTACCTGTTGCTGCTGCCGGAGATGGGCAGCGCGCTGGGTATCCAGGGCGTGGTCTATGGCGTGCTGTCGGGGCTGGCCTATGCCGTGTGCGTGTACTACCTGAAAGTCACCACCCAACTGCCCCAGGGCGGCGGCGACAAGATCGCGCAGATGCTGCACCTGAGCCTGTGGGCGGCCGGGGTGATGCTGGGGTACGCGCTGTTGCGGGGCGAGAGCCTGGCCATCGCCGACCAGCAGACCTTCTACATGCTGGTGATCTATGGCGTGCTGGTGCAGTTCGTCGGCTGGTTGCTGGTCAACCGCTCGATTGGTGCCATCAGCCTCGGGCTGGCAGGGCTGATCCTGCTGCTGGAGCCGGTGATCACCTACTTCATCGACGTGGCGTTTCTGGATAAGGCCAGTTCGGCCATGCAGATCACCGGGGCGCTGGTGACGGTGCTGGCGGTGTACATTGGCTCGATAAAGCCGCCGAGCAAGGCCCCGGCGCTGAGCGAGCCGGCCTGACACGGCGCTCGCGCAGCTGCTGCCTGAGCACATGCAGGGGCGGTGCGTAGAGGAAGCCGAACGACACGCTGTGCCTGCGCCCCTTCACCGCGTGGTGCATCAGGTGTGCGTGGTACAGCCGACGCAGATAGGGGTGGCGCGGCCTGGGGCGCGCGGGCCAGTGGCGGTGCACGATGCCGTCGTGCACCAACACGTAGATCAGCCCGAACCCCGCCACCCCGGCGCCCACCCACTGCAACGGGTCGTGGCCGGCATTGCCCAGCACGATCAGGGTGATCGCGGCCAGGGCCAGGATCAGCAGGTAGATATCGTTGGTTTCCAGCGTGCCCAGGTGCGGTTCGTGGTGCGAGCGATGCAGAAACCAGCCCCAGCCGTGCATCACGTACCTGTGCGCCAGATAACCGACACCTTCCATGGCGACCAGGGTGCAGAGAAAAATCGCGAAGTGGGCAATCATGGTCGGTACGGGGTTGGGAAATGACGGTGTCAGGGTATTTGATCGGCGGCCGATGGTCCATGCCCACCGGTAGCCAGGGCCAGCATCTGCATGGCCGGCGCCACTGCCTTGAGCAGGCGCTCACGCGCGATCCCGTCGCGGGCCTGCACCGACAACCCATGCAGCAGCGTGGCAAAAAAATCGCCCAGCGATTGCACATCGACCTCGGGTTTCAACTCGCCCGCCTCGGCCGCCTGCTGCAAGCGCTGAATGATCGACAAGGTTTTTTCGCGGCGATGGTCGGCCAGCCATTCACGCACGGCGTCATTGTCGGCCGAGCAGTTGGTGGCTGCCGACACCACCATGCAGCCCAGTGGGCCCGCTGGGCGGGTGTACAGATCGACGGCATCGAGCAACAGCCGCTCGATGGCCTGGTAGGCCGTGGGTTGCTCGCTCAGCGCCTGGGTTGAAAATGCGCCCTCTTCGCGCTCATACAGCTCGATGGCCTCCTTGAACAAGCGCTCCTTGGAGCCGAACGCGGCATAGATGCGCGCCGAAGCGATACCCAGCGCAGCCACCAGGTCGCTCATGGACGTGGCTTCGAACCCTCGTGCCCAGAACACATCCCGGGCGGTGCGCAACGCGGCTTCACGGTCGAACTGGCGTGGTCGGCCTGCCATCTCGATAGTCTCCAACCAGGAATGAAGGCGGCATTATCCGTAATTGTTTGTCGAAAGACAAAGAATACTTGACGACGCGCAAGCTGCATCCTTATTGTTTGTCGATCAACAAACAATAGGAGTTCCACATGATCACGTTGAAAGGCCCCAGCCTGCATCTGGCGCAATTCAGTGCCGACCAGCCACCGTTCGACTCACTGCCCAACATCGCCCGGTGGGCTGCGCACATGGGCTTCAAGGCGTTGCAGATACCGGCCTGGGACAAGCGTCTGTTCGATGTCGAGCTAGCCGCAAGCAGCCAGGCCTACTGCGACGACATCACTGCCATGCTGGCCGAACACGGGCTGGTGATCAGTGAGCTGACCACGCATCTCTTTGGCCAGCTGGTGGCGGTACACCCGGCATACGACGCCTTGTGCGACAGTTTTGCACCGGCCCACCTGCAGGGCGACGCGGCTGCCCGCAGTGCCTGGGCGGTGCACCAGCTCACCTGCGCGGCCATCGCGTCGCGGCGCCTGGGCCTGAGCGACATGGGGACTTTTTCCGGTGCACTGGCATGGCCGTACGTCTTTCCCTTCCCGCAACGACCCGACGGCCTTGTTGAAACAGCCTTCGCCGAGTTGGCCAGGCGCTGGCTGCCGGTGCTCGATACCTGCGCCGAACAGGGCATCAACCTGTGCTTCGAAATTCACCCCGCCGAAGACCTGCACGACGGCGCAAGCTTCGAGCTGTTTCTCGAACACGTCGGCCACCACCCGCGCTGCAAGATGCTGTTCGATCCCAGCCACCTGATCCTGCAGCAACTCGACTACCTGGCGTTCATCGACCACTACCGGGACTACATCCGCATGTTCCACGTCAAGGACGCCGAGTTCCTGCCCACCGGCAAGCAGGGCCTGTTCGGCGGTTATCAACCCTGGCTCAAGCGCGCCGCACGCTTCCGTTCGCTGGGGGACGGGCAGGTCGACTTCAAGGGCATCTTCAGCAAGCTGGCCGAATACGACTACAGCGGCTGGGCCACGCTGGAGTGGGAGTGCTGCCTGAAAAACCAGCACGATGGGGCACGTGAAGGCGTGGCGTTCATCAACCGGCACATCATCCAGGTCACCGACACGGTGTTCGACGACTTCGCCGGTACCCCGGTGGCGCCGGCGGTCATCGCCAGGATGCTCGGCCTTGAAGGCAACCCTGTCGGGGAGCTGCAACGATGAGCACGCACACTCACCATTACGCCCATGTGCACGGCCTGCGCCTGCACTACGTCACCCAGGGCGAAGGGGCACCGGTACTGCTGATCCCCGGCTGGCCACAGACCTGGTACACCTGGCGGCACGTCATGGCGGCCCTGGCCGACAACGGTTACCAGGCGATTGCCGTGGACCTTCCCGGCATGGGGCTTTCCGACAAGCCGCTGGACGGCTACGACACCGGCACCTGCGCCGCCCGCCTGCACGCGCTGATGGGGCAACTGGGGCACGAACGCTATGCCGTGGTGGGCCACGATGTGGGCATGTGGGTGGGGTATGCCCTGGCCAGCGATTTTCCGGGGGTGGTGAACCGGCTGTGCCTGAGCGAAGCGGTGATTCCGGGCCTGGCGCCGGCGCCGTCGATCTTCGCGCCGCCGGAGCAGAACATCTTCCTGTGGCACTTCATGTTCAACCAGTTGCAGGACCTGCCCGAGGCGTTGATTACCGGGCGCGAAGCGCAGTACCTGAGGTTCATGTTCGAGAAATGGGCTGTGCGCCTGGATCGGGTGGCGGTGGATACCTATGTGCAGGCGTACTCGGCGCCGGGGGGCTTGCGTGGCGGGTTTGCCTACTACCGCGCGATACCCGAAACGATTCGCCAGAACCAGCAGCGCGGGCAGGTGCCACTGGGCATGCCGGTGCTGGCGATCGGGGCGCAACTGGCAACCAATGATGCGCCGCGGGTAACCCTGGAGGGGCGCGCCACCACGTTGCAGGGCGCGATCATCGAGGGCTGCGGGCACTTTGTGACCGAAGAGGCGCCCGAGGCGTTTGTCGGGCACCTGCTGCCGTTTCTGCGCTGAGGGTTGCGGCGCGGCCTTCGCCAGCAAGGCGCGCGCCTGTCATCGAGCGCGTGCCATTGCCCGCGAAGGGCGTTCAAGGCGCCTGCAATGCCTCCAGCTCATCCGCGCGTTCGGAGGTCATGCGCAGGCGGCAGCCACCGCCATTGAGGATGTCCATGGTGCCGCCGGTCTGCGTGAAGTAGAAATCGCAGTTGCTGTCGATGTACTTGATCCACGCCCGCTGCGCATCCCGGAGCTTGCCCTGCTGCACCGGCCCAAACGCGGCCATGGCCTTCTTGTAGACCTGGTTCAGGCGTTTGTCCTGGCGGGCGATCTCGGCGTTGTTGCATTCGTTCATACTCACCGTGGTGTTCGCGGTGTCCATGCAGGCCTTGTACGCCGCCGAAGTCTTGTCCTGCGCCAGCGCCAGCGGCGCAACTGCCGCCAGCGACAGCACCGCAACCCCCATCATCCGCTTGATACTCATGGCTTGCCTCTCCTGTTCTGACTGCCTAGGGCGCACAGGCTCGCATGACCTGCTCGCGCAACCAATGGTGCGCCGCTTCCTTTTTGCGTCGCTCGTGCCACACCTGCTGAAAGGCGAACGCGCGAATCGCCAGCGGCGGCTCGAAACAGCGCAACCCACGCTGCGCCTTGAGGTTCTGCACGCTGCGCCGCGCCACGGTCAGCACCAGGTCGGTGCCCACCAGCACGTCGCTGGCCGCCGCCCAGTGCGGCAACGCCAGCACCACCCGGCGCTGCTGCCCCAGCGCCGCCAGGGCCTGGTCGATCTCGTTGTCGGCCCCGGGCCGCATCGCCACCAGCACATGGGGGCGCGCCAGCCAGGCGGGCAATGTCAGCCCGCCACGGGCCGGCAGCGTGGCGCGGTCGGCCACACACACGAACCCCTCCTCGAACAGCGTGGCGGCCTGCAACGGCTCGGCCAGGGTGGGGAATACGCCCAGCGCCAGGTCCACCTCGCCATCGAGCAACTGGCCGAGCATCGCCTCGCGGCTGCCCTGGCTGACCACCAGGTCGATGCCCGGTGCGGTCTCGCGCAGGCAGCGCATCAGGCCCGGCAGCACCACCCGCGCGCCATAGTCCGACATCGCCAGGCGAAAGCTGCGCCGCGCCCGCGCCGGCTCGAAACCGGGGCTGCCCAGCAGCGCATCCAGTTGCTGCAGGGCATCCTGCAACGGCGCCGCCAGTTCCAGCGCACGCAACGTGGGCTGCAGGCGGCCCGCACGGCGCACCAGCAGCGGGTCCTGGAAGATCTCGCGCAACTGCGCCAGCGCATGGCTCACCGCCGGCTGGCTGCGGTGCAGGCGCAAGGCCGCGCGCGAGACGTGCTGCTCGGCCAGCAGCGCATGCAGGGTCAGCAGCAGGTTGAGGTCGATACGGCGCAGATCATCCATGTGGCGAATAGCCCCTGTGCACAATTCGAATTTCCATCAGTGAAACAGATAACCAAGACTGTACCAAGCCCTCCATAGCCAGAAGGAAACCACCATGAACCTCAACCTCGCTGTCGCCATACCGCTGCTTGTCGCCCTGCTGGCCGGTGCCGCCGTGCCGTTCCAGGCCGGCGCCAACGCCGCGCTCGGGCGCCTGCTCGGGCACCCGCTGTGGGCCACGCTGATCTCGCTGGCGGTGAGCGTGCTGATGGTGCTGCCGGCCCTGCTGCTGATGCGCGCACCGCTGCCGCAACTGGCCAACCTCGGCCAGGCGCCGTGGTGGGCGTGGCTGGGTGGCGTGGCCGGGGTGGCCTACATCACCGCGGCGCTGATCCTCACCCCGCGCCTGGGCGCGGCCGGTTTCATCGTGTGCGTGATCGCCGGCCAGGTACTCTCGTCGCTGATCATCGACCAGTGGGGGCTGATGGGCCTGCCATCGCGCCCGGTCAACGGCCTGCGCATCGCCGGGGTGGCGCTGATCATCGTCGGCATGCTGGTGGTGCAATGGGGCACCCGCGCCAACCGTTGAGGGCTCACCAGGGGTGGGTGCGCTCGAACACGTAGCCGTGCTGGGGGAACGCATTGAACAGGATCACCCCCAGCACCACCAGCAACAGCAGCCAGTCGACAACGCGCAGACGCGGCACCTGGCGCACCTCGCGCCGGTCACGACAGTGCAGCGCCTGCCCCAGGGTCATCAGTACGAAGGCGCCGATCCACAGGTAGTACCCCACGCCCAGCGCGGTGAGTCGCACGAAATCGTAGGACTGCGGCGTGTTGTCCGGCACCGTGCTCACCACCAGGAACGACAGCCCCAGCAGCAGCGCCAGCACCGACAGGCCCAACCCCACCCGCGGCCACCAGCGATGGGCCAGCAGCGCCAGGCCGAAGACCGGGTTGGCAAACCAGCCATAGATCTGAAACGGGATGCCCCACAGCCCGTACACCAGCAACCATACCGAACTCATGTGGGCACCGTTGTCGGTGTAGTAGGCATTGAAATACAGGCAGGCCACGTACAGCACCAGGCTGAGCGTGAGGTAATGACGTTTCACAGGAGTGTCCGCAGGTCAGATGGAATTGGAGGGTATTGCCGGGGCCGGAGGCGTGACATTGGCGCCGCTGCCCACGCTGAACGAGAACGCCGCCGTGGCATAGATCGCCGCCACCAGCACCCAGGCCAGCCAGCCCTGGCCAGGCCCGCCCGGCGCCTGCTGGCGGTTGAGAAACTGGCCGGCCACGTATGCCGCCAACGCCAGCAACCACAGGTAGTAGGCGCCGAGCAGGTTGGCCTGGCCATTGGCCTTGCGCGGCACCAGCGCGCTGTCGCCCCAGCCGATCACTGGCAGCCACTGCGCCGCCAGCACCAGTGCCGCGACCGCCGCCAACAGCGACAGCAGCGGCCGGTTGCGCCGCAGCATCAGTGCCAGGCACAGCAGCGGGTTGGCCCACCAGGCGCTGCCACCCAGCCAGCCGAGGGTCAGCACATGCATGCCGCGCATGGTCACCTCGCTGACCGGCACGGCATCCAGAAACAGGCTGCCCAGGTACAGCGCCAGGCTCAGTACCACGTAATGCCGCTTGAACAGTGCCAGCATCTAGTTGACCCCGAGTTCGCAGTCGTCGCAGGCCGCTGGCGGCTCGCCGAGGTTCATGTAGACCGGTCGCGCCGGCGCGACGGTGGCCTTGACGAACGACAGTGGAATGGTCAGCACGATACCCGCCACCAGCACCCAGTGCAGCCAGCCCAGCGCTGGCTGGGTGAGCCTGGGCTGGCGCCGGTAGCGGTGCTGGCCGATCACGAACGCCAGCATCGAAGCCAGCCACAGGTAGTAGCCGGTGCGCACGTCAGGCCCGCCGTGGGGCGCCGGCGGGATCGGCGACCAGTCGGTCCAGCCCAGCGCCAGGGCCGAGCCCGCCAGCAGCAGTGCGCACCAGCCCAGGCGGTAAGCGGTTTTGGGGTCTTTGCGGTGGGTTGCGAAGGCGCCCAGCAGCAGCGGGTTGGCGAACCACAGGCCGCCGGCCAGCCAGCCCATCGACAGCGCGTGCATGCCGCGCAGCACCGAATCGTGCCCCCAGGCGCAGGCCTCCGGGTACAGGCAGGCGAGGTACAGCAGCAGGCTCAGCAAGCGGAAATCGAAGCGCACCAGTAAGTCCATTCAGCCGGGTGGGAAGCGGGGCGCGACGATAGCCCATCGCCTGCCCCGCTGTCCAAGTCATTCAGGCCGATTCGAGCAGCAGCCCGTACAACGCCGAATCCGACACCTCGCCGGCGATGCACCAGCGCTCGCGCAGCAGCCCTTCACGCTCGAAGCCCATGCGTTCGAGGGTGCGCGCCGAGGCACCGTTGCGCGGGTCGATCTCGGCCTCGAGGCGGCGCATGTTCAGGCCGATGGCAAGGTACTCGACGAACAGCTCCAGCGCCTCGCCCATGTAGCCCTGGCCCTGGGCGCTGCTGGCCAGGCAGTAGCCGATTTCGCCGCGGCGCGACTCGGCGTCGATGTTGAAGAATTGGCACATGCCCAGCAGCAGGTCGCTGCCCTGCGGGTAGATACCCAGCTTGAGGCTGCGCCCGGCCAGGTAGGCGGCGCGGTCGGCCAGCAAGGCCACTTCGGCTTCGTCCAGGGTCTGCCACGGCCCGTGGTGCCAGTAACGCATCACCTCGGGGTCGGCCATGATCCCCAGCCACTGCTCGGCATCGCGGGCCTGCATGGGCCGCAGTTGCAGGCGCGGCCCGTTCAGGCACAGCGCGGTGTCGAAAGCTTCAGGCAAACTCATGAAATTACTCCTGGTGGGTGAACCTGCCACCACGCCACCACGCCCACCGTTACCAGCAGGACCGCGGCCTGGGCCAGGTTGAATTCGTAGAGCCGGTGCAGCGTCACCCACGGCTGGCGCCACGCCGGGCCGCCTTCCTGTGGTGGCTGATACGGCAACAGGCCAAGCAGCCCGACAGCGAAGTAGCCCGTCAGCGCGACGATACCGGTCCACGGGTGGGTACCGGCCAGCATCGGGTAGATCGGCAGTGCCAGCAGCAGGCGCGGCACGCCATGGCGCAGCAGCAGACGCTCGCCATCGGGGTTGAACCGACGCGGGATCAGCCATTCGCTCAGGCGCAGGTCCAGCGCCAGCAGGTTCGGCGCGGTCCACAGCCAGAAACGCATGAACACCGCCGACAGTTGCACCGTCAGCAGCGAGCCCACCACGGCGGCAATCAGTACATTGGAGGGGTGCGCGAAGAAATCCGGCCCCGCCAGCCACAGCACGATCACCAGCACCATGCAGCTCATCACCCGCAGGTAGCTGCGCGGGTGCAGCGGGCGCGGCGCCAGCCTGCGCCAGAAGTACAGGTCGCGGTGCGGCACCTGGTCGAGCAGTTCGGGGTAGTGGTAGAGCAGGGTTTGCGTCAGATGCTCACAGGCTTCCCAGTCGGCCTCGCTGAAGCCCTGGGCCAGCGCCACCTGCTGCTTGAACTCGAGGTTGCGCAGCAGCAGGTAGGCCGCATTGCCCTCGGGGTTGGTGTGCCAGTGCCACTGCTCGGCCAGGGCCTGCTGGCGGGCGAACCAGGTATCGCGACGGCAGCGCTCGTTCAGGCCCTGCCACAGGTGCGCGGGCCGGGGTCCACCGTCATCGTCGCTCCAGTTGAAGTAGCCGCACACGCGTTCGAACAGCGCGGTGCTGCTGCCGGGGTGATCGTGCAGCAGCTCCAGCAGCATGGCCTGGAACTGCTCGCGGCGGTCGAAGGGCTCCAGCCAGGCCTGCCCGCCCCAGTGCTGCAGGCTGGCGAAAAACGCCTGTTCGTCGCCCGCCTGCAAATAGTGCTGCAACTGCGCGTGGCAGGCTTGCCAGAGGCTGCCCAGCAGTTCGTCGCCCTGGTACGCGCCGATCGGCACCGCCTGCCAGGGGGTGAACCAGCCACGCCTCGGCACCGCCCAGTGCAGGATGGGCAGGCGCAGGGTTTCGTCATCCAGGCTGCGCTGCAGCAACTGCTGCTCGAAGGCCGCCTCGCACCCCAGTTCACCGGCCTGGCGCCACAGGTTGTCGAGCTGCGCAGGGTCCAGCCCTTCGAGCAGCGCGCGGGCCTGTTGCTCCCTGGCGGGTGTGGGTTCGACGTCGACGTGCACCGCCGCGGCCTGCGGGGCTGGCACATCGGCCGATTCCAGCGCTGGCGCTGCATCGTCCTCGTGTGCCCAGCGGCTGCGCGCCAGCGCCTGTTCATAGGCCTCGCGCAGGCGCTGGAAGGCCTCGGGGTCCTCGTCGGGGCGGTGCACCTTGAGCAGGCGCGCATACTGGCGCCTGATACTGCGTTCATCAGCGCCCGGGGCCAGGGCCAGCACGCTCCAGCAGTCTTCGATCACGTCACTCATTGCCGCTCCTTCAGCGCCAGCTGTCCTGGCCCAGTTCATTCACGCGCTGTTCGAGCTCGTGGCGCACCTCGCGGATCTGGCGCTCGTCCTGGGTTTCCAGCACGCGCTGGAACTGCGCGGCCCAGGCCCCGATCAGCTCACGTACCTCGCCCAGGCTTTCCTGATACAGGCGCTCCAGGCGCGCCAGCAACAGGGTGTTGGGTTGCTGGTCACGCGGGTGGGTCTTGAGCTCGGCCAGCGCCGCCAGGCGTTCGCGTACCTCTTCGGGGCTGAGTACGCCGGGGTTGTTCTCGATCACCAGGGCATGCTGCTCGCCGGTCAGCGGGATGCTCACCTGGGCTTCGAGAATGCCGTTGATGTCGTAGGTGAAGCGCACGTCCAGGGCCACCTCGCCGGCCTTGCGCCGTGGCACCGGAATCTCCAGCACGCCCAGCAGCACGTTGTCGCGCACCAGGCGGCTCTCGCCCTGGAACACCTTGACCAGCACCTGCTCCTGCTGGTCGCCGACGGTGTACACCGTCTGCACCCGGCTCACCGGCACCACGCTGTTGCGCTCGATGATCGGCAGGTAGTGCCCGCTCTCGTGGCGGTCACCGACCTGGCGCACGGTTTCCATGCCCAGGGTGTAGGAGCACACGTCGGTCAGCACCACCTCTTCGAGCGCGGCATCCCGGGCCTTGAGCGCGGCCTGCACGGCGGCGCCGTGGGCCACCACTTCATCAGGGTTGAGGCTGATCGAAGGGAAGCGCCCGAACAGCCCAGCCGCCAGCTTGCGCACCAGCGGCATGCGCGTGGTACCGCCCACCAGCAGCACTTCGTCCAGGTCCGAGGCGCGGATGCGCGCATCGCGCAGGGCGCGTTCGATGGGGGTGCGCAGGCGTGCCAGCAGCGGTGCGAACAGGTCGGCCAGGGCGTCCTGGGTGTATACGTGGCGCCATTCGCGGCCCTCCACGCGCACCACGAAGTCGGCCTGCTGGGCCTGACCCAGCTGCCGGCGTACACGCTCGGCCTCGCGGCGCAGCGGCTGCAGCAGCGTGGTCGCGCCGGGGAAGTCGTTGCCCTGCTGGGCCTGCACGAAATGCTCCAGCAGCAACTGGTCGAAGTCTTCACCGCCCAGGTAGTTGTCGCCGGCGCTGGCGCGCACCTCCATCACCCCTTCGAACAGCTCCAGAATCGACACGTCGAAGGTGCCGCCGCCCAGGTCGAAGACCAGAAACGAGGTTTCCTTGTCGCGCTGGTGCAGGCCGTAGGCGAGTGCGGCGGCGGTGGGTTCGTTGATCAGTTTGTCGACGCGCAGCCCGGCCAGTTCGCCGGCCACGCGGGTGGCCTTGCGCTGGGCATCGCTGAAGTAGGCCGGCACGCTGATGACCGCCTCGGTGACCGGCTCGCCATAGGCACGCTCGACGTCTTCCTTGAGGCTCTTGAGCACCAGTGCCGAGAGTTCTTCGGGGCGGTAGGCACGCCCACCCAGGGTGACCTGCTGATTGCTGCCCATGTAGCGCTTGAACAATGCGGTGGTCAGGTGCGGATGGGTGTGCAGGCGCTCGCGCGCCGCCTGCCCGACCAGCACCCGGCCCTGGTCGTCGAGCCCCACCACGCTGGGGGTGAGCGTGTGGCCGAGTGCGTTGGCCACCAGTTCAGTGGCGCCATCGCGCCACACCGCCACCAGGCTGTGGGTCGTGCCCAGGTCGATACCGACGATCATCAGCGACTTCCCTCTCATCAAATCAGAGGGCGATGGTACTTGAGGTACCGGCGCTCAAGCCACCGCCTTCACGCGCCGTGATCGTCGTTCGCCGCCTAGAACCCCATGCTGAAACTCACCGTTACCGCATGGTCGCGGGTGTCGCTGGACAGCTGCCCCGAATAGCCCAGGCCCAGTTTGCCGGCCTGCCCGATCGACAGGTCCAGCCCCGCCTCGACCACCGCCGCATCGCGGGCGATCGGCACGCCCTGGGTGGTGAAGCCGGCGCCGCCCTCGATGAAGCGCAGGTCGGCATCGGGCTTGGTGTCGCCGTAGGCATGCCGCCAGCCCAGGCTGCCACGCGGGGTCAGGGTACTGCCGTTGGCCAGCTTGAACGCCTTGCCCGCCCGCAGGCCCACGGTGGAGAAGGTGATGTCCTGGTCGGCACTGGCCTTGAGCCGCGCCGCGCCGCCCTTCTCGCGTGCAGTGTCGCTGTCGTAGTTGACGTAGGCCAGGCCCGCGAACGGTTCCAGCGCCACACCGCCTGCCTCGATGGCGTAGCTCACCTCGCCGAACACCTGCGCGGTGCGCGCCTTGTACTTGGCCTTGAGGCGGTCGTCGTAGCTGCCGATGGCGACGTCACGCTTGCTCTCGATGTCGTGCCAGCTGTACGCCGCACCCACGCGGGCCGAGAAGGCATCGAGCTGGTAGCCCAGGTAGGTGGCCAGGTGGTAGCTGTCGATGCTCGCATCGGAACGGCGGCCGCTGGCATCCAGGTCGCTGCGGGTATAGCCGGCGGCCACGCCCACGCGCCAGTCGCTGTTCAGGCTGCGGTCCACCCCGAGCAGGAAGCCCTGCACGTTGCGGTCGATGCTGGCGCTGTTGCTGTTGCCGTCCATCTTGCCCCAGGTGCCCAGTGCCTGCGCCCAGCCCACGGCCTCGTCGTGGCAACCGTCGCTGGTGAGCTGGTTGGCGTTCGGTGCCAGGGCCCGACGCGGATCCTCCTCGCGCATGCAGCCTGGCTGGCGCAGGCGGTCGTTGACCGCTTCGCGCACGTAGCGCGAGTCTTCGATCAGCGCACTGGCGGTACTGGCATGGATCTCGCCCGACAGGCTGTCCAGCGCCGCCTGAACGCCACCACGGTTCTGCGCCATGACCGCGCCCAGTACCGCCGCCGGTGCCCCGCTGCTGCCCAGTGCGCCGGCCACGGCCTGCTGGTTGGGGGTCGAAGCCACATCGCCGAGGCTGGTGCCGTTGCGGCTGATGGTGACGCCGACCTGGTTGCTGCCGTAGTTGAGCGTGGTGTCGTAGAACGGCGTATCCGGCAACTGCACGGTGGTGAAGGTGCCGTTCACCCCGCCGCCGGCAGTCACCACGGTGTACTGCGCGTTGCCCGAGGCCGGTGCCGAGTTCAGCACCACCAGGCTGCCGCCCAGGTTGGCCGTGCCGCCCACGGTCAGGCCGCTGCTGGCGGGGTTGCCGACCACCACCTGCAGGGTGCCGCCCGGGGCGTTGGTGAAGTTGCCGCCGACCTTGAGCCCACTGGCCGGGTCAGGCTGCACCACACCGTTGTTGACCAGCGAGCCCACGCTGCCGTTGCCGCTCAGTGCGGCACCGGCCCCCACCGTGACCTTGGCCCCGAGCACCGTGCCCGGGTTGGCCGCATTGCCCACCAGCAGCAGGCCCTGGTTGACCGCCAGGTTGCCGCTGAACGGCTGGTTGCCGGTCAGCAGCAGGCTGCCGCTACCCTGCTTGACGGTGTTGCCGGTGCCGCTGAGCACACCGTTGAAGCGGCCGTCGGTGTCCTGCTGGAACACCAGGCTGGCGTTGTCGACGATGTTGCCCTGCAGGCTGGTGGTGTTGCCCACCAGCGTACCGCCGCTGACCCTGGTGCCGCCGGTGTAGGTGTTGGCGCCGCTCAGGATCAGCGTGCCTGCGTCGAGTTTTTCGATACCGCCCGCGCCCACCAGCGGCGCCGAGATCTGCGTGCTGTCGCCGGTGTTCACGCGCACGGCGGCCAGGTCGCCATTGGCTGCATTGACCGGTGTCAGGCTGCCGCCGCTGCCGGCCACCAGCTGGTAGCCGCCGGTGAGGAACTGCAGGCCGGTGAAGGACTGGTTGCCGGCCACGGTGACGGTCCCCGCCTGACCACCGAACACGCCGAACTGCGCATCCCAGGTTTCGCTCAGGTTGCCGTTGACGTCGGTCCAGTTGGTGCCATTGCCCCAGGTACCGCTGCCGCCACCGATGGTGCCGTCGGCATTGGTCTTGCCGCCGTTCCAGAACTGCAGTGCGCCACCTGCGCCCTGTACCACCAGGTTGATCTGCTGGGCGATGGCCGTCTGCAGGGTCAGTTGGCCTGGCAAGGTGCCGCCTGGCAGCAGGCCGAACAGCAGGCCGTTGTCGGTCAGGTTGCCACCGTAGCTGAACAGCTGGTAAACGCCGCTGCCGAAGCCACCGGCATTGCTGATGTTGAGCGTGCCATCAAGGGTGAGGTCGCCCGCCACCTTGACCACGGTGGTCGAGGCCGATGCCTGCCCGAGCGCCAGATCGACATTGCTGCCGGCATCCAGGTTGAGCGCACCGACCTTGAGTGGCGTGGCGCCGCTGCCCGCCGCCAGGGTCGCACCGCTGGCCAGGTTGACCGTGCCGGCGTAGTTGCCACTGCCGCCCAGGGTCGCCCCGTTGTTGACCTGCACCGTGGCACTGGCCAGGCTGCCGTTGACCAGCAGGCTGCCGGCGTTGACCGTGGTGGCGCCGGTGAAGCCGCTGTTGCCGGTCATCAGCAGTTGCCCGCTGCCGTTCTTGATCAACGTGCCGCTGCCGGTGAGGTTGCCGGTGTAGGTACCGTTGCTGGCCTGTTCGAAGGTCAGCGCGGCGTTGTTGAGGATCGCGCCCTGCAGGCTGCTGGTATTGCCCTGCACGCTGCCGGCGTTGAAGGTGCTGCCGCCGCTGTAGGTGTTGGCACCGCTCAGCAGCAGTGCGCCATTGCCGTTTTTCACCAGGCTGCCGTTGCCGCTGATCACCCCGTTCAGGGTCAGGTCGTGGCTGCCGCCCAGGGTCAGTTGCGAGGCCAGGCTGACGGCGTTGCCCAGTTGCAGGTCAAGCGTGCCGTCGAGCTGCGCAGTGCCACCCACCGTGAGCGCGCCGCTGCCCAGTGCAGCGTTGTCGCCCAGGGTCAGGCTGCCGGCATTGAGGCGCGTACCGCCCTGGTAGGTGTTGGCGCCGGCCAGGGTCAGGTCGGCCGTACCGTTCTTCACCAGGCTGCCGCTGCCGCTGACGAGGTTGGTGAGATCAAGGTCATTGCTGCCCGCGATGGTCAGCGCACCGCCGAGCGTCACGGCGTTGCCCAGGGTCACGGCCTGGTTGGCATCCAGCGTGGTGCCGTCGGCAGCCGTCAGCGCACCGCTGCCCAGGGCGGTGTTGCTGCCCACCACCAACGTGCCGCCGTTGAGCTGGGTGCCGCCGGTATAGCCGTTGTTGCCGTTGAGCACCAGGGTGCCGCCTTCGAGCTTGGCCAGGGTGCCGCTGCCGTTGATGTCCACGTTCAGTGTGGCGCTCACGCCGTTGCCGATACGCACGTTGCCGGTGCCCTGGGCACCGTTGGTGAGGTTCAGCGCGTCACCGCTCAGCACGTAGCCATTGTCGAGGAACTGCAGGCCGTTGACGGTCTGCACACCATCGACGGTCACCGCGCCGCCCGTGCCCTGGAACACCGCGAAGGTGCCGTTCCAGGCCTGGTTGAGCGCTCCGTTGGCATCGGTCCAGTTGGTGCCGCCGACGCTCCAGACACCGGCGCCGCCGTCGACCGATCCATTGCCGACGGTCTGGCTGCCGTCCCAGAACAGCACGTTGTTGTTGCTGCCGCCCACCACCAGGTTGACCTGGTTGTTGACGGCGGTCTGCACATCCAGATCGCCCGCGATGACCCCATTGGGCACGCTGCCGATGGCCAGGCCGTTGTTGGTCAGCGCGCCGCTGTAGTCGATCAGGCGATACACGCCCGCACCGAACCCGCCCAGGTCGGTGACATTGAGCTTGCCGTCCAGGGTCAGGTTGCCGCCCACGTTGATCAGCGCCGGGGTACCCACCACAGGGGCGCCCAGGGCCGCATCCAGGTTGGCGTCCGCGCCCAGTACCAGCGAGCCGACGCTCAGGGTATCGCCGCTGCGCAGCGACAGGTGCCCGCCGTCGGCGACGGTCAGCGCGCCGCCGAGGCTGCCGGTGCCGCCCAGGGTGCTGCCGCTGTTCACCGTGACGGTGCTGCTGGCCAGGCTGCCATTGACGATGAGGCTGCCGCCGCTGACGGTGGTGGCCCCGCTCAGGGTATTGCCACCGCCCAGGGTCAGCGTGCCGGTGCCGGTCTTGTCCAGCGTACCGGTGCCGCTGAGCACCCCGCCGAACGTGCCCTCGCCCACTTGCAGGCCGGTACCGGCGCCTACGTTCACGGTGCCGCTGCCGCTGAGCTCGCCCAGGTTGGTGGTGCCGCCCAGGTTGAGGCTGGCGCCGTTGCCCAGGTTGAGCTCGGCAGGGTTGCCGAGTGCACCGCTGCCCACCGTGCTGAGGCTGCCGGAAAGAATGTTGAGGATGCCGCTGAAGCTGTTGTTGCCGCTGAGGGTGAGGTTGGCCGCACCGTTCTTGTTCAGGGTGCCCGCACCGCTGAGCACGCCGGCCAGGGTCAGGTTGTTGGTGCCCGCCACGTTGAGCGTGCCGCCCACATCCACCGCGTTGGCCAGGGTCATGGCGCTGGTGGTGGTCAGGGTGGAGGTGCCGCTGACACTCAGGGCACCGCTGCCCAGCGCCGAGCCGTTGCCCAGGGTCAGGTTGCCGGCACCCAGCTGGGTGCCGCCGCTGTAGGTGTTCACCCCGGTGAGGGTCAGGCCGCCGCTGCCGGTGTGGTTCAGGCTGCCCGTGCCACTGATGACACCGCCCAGGGTGAGGTTGTTGCTGCCCGGCAGGGTCAGGCCGGCGTTGAGCACGATGGCATTGGCCAGTGACAGCGCACTGCCATTGACCAGGCTGGAGGCGCCACTGACGGTGAGCGCGCCACTGCCCAGCGCCCCGGCGTTGCCGACATTCAGGGTGCCGCTCTGCAGTACGGTACCGCCCGTGAAACCGTTGGCACCGTTGAGCGTGAGGCTGCCGCTGCCCTGCTTGGTGAGGCTGCCGGCGCCGTTGACCAGGCCATTGAGGGTCAGGTCGTTGCTGCCGAGCAGCGTCAGGTTGCCGCTCAGGTTGAAGGTGTTGGCCAGCGCCAGCGCGCTGCTGCTGTCCAGTTGCGTGCCCGCGGCCGCGTTGAGGGCGCCGACGCCCAGTGCGGTGTCTCTGCCCAGTACCAGCGTGCCGGCATTCAGGGCGGTAGGGCCGGTGTAGCTGTTGTCGCCGTTGAGCGTCAGGCTGGCGCCGCCCGCCTTGAGCAGGCCGCCGGTGCCGCTGATGTCACCGTCCAGCGTCAGTGCGTTGCTGCCGGCAATGCTCAGTTGGCCGAGCAGGCCAATGGTGTTGGCCAGGCTCACCGCCTTGTTGCTGTCCAGGGTGGTGCCATTGGCCGCAGTCAGCGTGCCACTGCCCAGCGCGCCGTCATTGCCGACCACCAGGGTGCCGCCATTGAGCTGCGTGCCGCCGGTGTAGCCGTTGGCGCCGTTGAGCACCAGCGTGCCGCTGTCGAGCTTGGCCAGGGTCGCGCTGCCATTGACCGGCAGGCCCAGGGTGGCGGTCACGTTCGGGTCGACACGTACCGCAAAGCTGCCACTGTTGCCGTTGACGGCGTTGAGCACGCCGCCGCTGCCGGCGACCAGCTGGTAGCCGTCGGTGATGAACTGCAGGGCATTGACGGCCTGGCCACCTTCGACCGTGACCACGCCGCCCGCAGCGCCCTGGAACACCGCGAACTGCCCCTGCCAGACGTCGTTGACGGTGCCGTTGAGGTCGGTCCAGTTGGTGGTGGTGCTGTTCCAGGTGCCGCTGCCGCCCTGCACCACGCCATCGGGGACAGTGCCCGCCCCATCCCAGAACTGCACGATCAGGTTGGGCGAGTTGACCAGCACGTTGACCTGGCCGGTAATCGCGGTTTGCAGTTGCAGCTCGCCGGGCGTGACGCTGCCCGGCAGGCTGCCCAGCACCAACCCGTTGTTGGTCAGCGAGCCGTAATCGAACAGGCGATAGATACCATTGCCGAAGCCGCCGTCATCGGTGATGTTGAGCGTGCCACCCAGGGTCAGGTTGCCGGCAACACTGAACAACGAGGTACCGCCGGTGACGGGCGAGCCGAGTGCGACGTCGATGCTGGCGTTTGGCGCCAGCGCCAGCGAGCCGAAGCTGAGCTGGGTGCCGCTGGTGCCGGCCAGGTGGCCGCCGTTGACGATGGTGGTCAGCCCGCCCACGCTGCCGCTGCCGGTCAGGGTCGCGCCGGAATTGACCGTCAGGTTCCCCCCGTTCAGGGCGCCCGACACGTTCAAGGTACCGCCGCTGACCTGGCTGGCGCCGCCCAGGTTGCTGATGCCGGCAAGTTCCAGCACGCCGGTGCCGACCTTGTTCAAGCCGCCGCTGCCGACCAGGGCACCGGCGAAGACGCTGTCCAGGTTGGTACTGCCCAGGCTCAGCGTGCTGCCCAGGCCGATATTGGTGGTGCCGCTGCCGGTGAGTGCACCGATGCTGGTGTTGCCGTTCAGGTTCAGGTCGGTGCCGCTGCCCAGGTTGACACTGGCGACATTGCCCAGGGCGTTGCTATTCAAGGTGGTCAGCATGCCCTGGGTGATATCGAGTGTGCCGCTGAAGGTGTTGTTGCCGAACACCACCAGTTCCTGGGCGCCGCTCTTGATCAGGTTGCCCGAGCCACTGATAACCCCACCCAGGGTCAGGTTGGCGGCCGTGTCCAGGGTCAGGTCGCCATTGACCGCGATGGCATTCAGCAGCGTGACAGCCTGGGTATTGCCCAGGGTGCTGGTGCCCGTCGCGCTCAGTGCGCCGCTGCCCAGCGCAGCGCCATTGGTGACGGTCAGGGTGCCGCCGCCCAGGCTGGTACCACCGGAATAGGTGTTGGTACCGCTCAGGGTCAGGTTGCCGCTACCGGTCTTGATCAGTTGGCTGTTGCCGCTGATCACGCCGCCCAGGCCGAAGTCGTTGCTGCCGTTGACGGTAAGGTTGGCATTGAGGCCGATGCCGTTGTTCACCACCACGGCGCTGTTGCCGCTGTTCAGGCTCGAGTTGCCGGTGACCGACAGCACCCCGGTGCCCAGCGCATTGTTATTGCCCAGCACCAGGGTGCCGGCGGTGAGGATGGTCTCGCCGCTGTAGGTGTTGCTGCCGTTGAGGGTGAGGGTCGCAGCGCCGTTCTTGGTCAGGTCGCCGGGGCCGTCGATCACGCCGTTCAGGGTCAGGTCGTTGCTGCCGCCGACGTTCAGGTTGCCGACGATGTTCAGCGCATTGCCCAGCGTCACCGCCGTGCTGGCATCGAGGATGGTGTTGTTGCTGGTGCGCAGGGTACCGACGCCCAGTGCGCTGTCGCTGCCCACGATCAAGCGGCCGGCGCCCAGCAGGGTGTCGCCGCTGTAGGTGTTGGCGCCGCTCAGGGTCAGGTCGCTGGCGCCGGTCTTGACCAGGCCGCCCGCGCCGCTGATCGCGCCCGTCAGGGCCAGGTTCTGCGCGCCGAGCAGGGTCAGGTTGCCGGTCAGTACCAGGGCATTGTCCAGAGTCAGCGCGGTGCTGGTGTCCAGCGTGGTGGCGCCGGCGGCGGTCAGGGTGCCACTGCCCAGCGCCGTGGCCGAGGTCAGCAGCAAGCCGCCGGCATTGAGCGCGGTACCGCCCTGGTAGGTATTGTTGCCGCCCAGGGTCAGCACCCCGGTGCCGGTCTTGATCAGGCCGCCCGCACCGCTGATGTCGCCGCCCAGGGTCAGGCCGGCGCTGTTGGCGACGGTCAGGTCGGCATTCAGGCCGATGGCGTTGCCCAGGTTCAGCGCGGTGTTGCTGGCCAGGGTGGAGGCGCCGCTGACCGTCAGCGCGCCGCTGCCCAGTGCGGTGGCGTTGCCTACGGTGAGGGTGCCGGCATTCAGGGTGGTGCCGCCGCTGTAGGTGTTGGCACCGGTGAGGGCGAGGTTGCCGCCACCGGTCTTGATCAGCCCGCCAGTGCCGCTGACCACGCCCGTCAGACCCAGGTCGGTGTTGCCGGCGACCGTCAGGTTGGCGCCCAGGTTGACCGCGTTGGCCAGGTTCACCGCAGCGCTGCTGGCCAGGGTGGACGCCCCGCCCACGCTGAGGCTGCCGTTGCCCAGCGCCAGCGCATTGCCCACGGTAAGGGTGCCGGCGTTCAGGGTGGTGCCGCCCTGCCAGGCGTTGGCACCGGTCAGGGTCAGGTTGCCCGCGCCATTCTTGGTGAGGCTGCCGGCACCGTTGACCTGGCCGCCCAGGGTGATGTCGTGGGTGCCGCCAACGGTCAGGTTGCCGGCCAGCGATACGGCGTTGAGCACGGTGACATCCAGGCTGCTGTCCAGCGTGGTGCCGCCTGCTGCCACCAGGTTACCCAGGCCCAGCGCCTGGTCACTACCCAGGACCAGGCGGCCGCCATTGAGCAAGGTGTTGCCCAGGTGGGTGTTGCTGCCCGACAGGGTAAGCGTCGCGCCACCATTCTTGCTCAACCCGCCGCTGCCGGTGAGGTTGCCGGCAAGGGTCAGGTCGTTGCTGCCGACCACCGTCAGGCCGCCGAGCAGGCCGATGGCATTGCCCAGGGTCACGGCGCTGCTGGCGTCCAGTGACGTGCCGGCCTGTGCAGTGAGCGTGCTGGTGCCCAGTGCGGTGTTGCTGCCGACGATCAGGGTGCCGCCGGCGAGGCTGGTGCTGCCCTGATAGGTGTTGTTGCCATTGAGGGTCAGGCTGGCCGAACCGTTCTTGACCAGCCCGCTGCTGCCGCCGATCACGCCATTGAGCACCAGGTTGCTGGTGCCCGGCAGGGTCAGGTCGGCGCCCAGGTTGATCGCGTTGGCCAGGCTCAGCGGGGTGCTGGTCGCCAGGCTGGACGCGCCGGTGACGTTCAGCGCACCACTGCCCAGTGCCGCACCATTGCCCAGGGTGAGGGTGCCGCCGCCGACGCTGGTGCCGCCCTGGTAGGTGTTGGCACCATTGAGGGTCAGGTTGCCCGTGCCGGTCTTGTTCAGGGCCCCGCTGCCGCTGACGATGCCGTTGAGGGTCATGGCGTTGAGGCCGTCGAGGGTCAGGTTGGCGCCCAGGTCGATGGCGTTGGCCAGGTTGGTCGTGGTAGTGCCTGCCAGGCTGCTGGCAGCGGTCACGTGCAGCGCGCCTGTGCCCAGGGCCAGGTCATTGCCCAGCAGCAGCCGGCCAGCGGCCAGGGTGGTGCCGCCGGTGTAGCTGTTGGCGCCGCCCAGGGTGAGCGTGGCAGCGCCGTTCTTGGTCAGGTTGCCGGCGCCGTTGATGCTGCCGTTCAGGGCCAGATCGTTGCTGCCGGCCACCGTCAGGCCGCCGAGCAGGTTGACGCTGTTGCCCAGGGCAATGCTGGCGTTGCTGTCCAGCGTGGTGCCGTTGGCAGCAGTCAGCGCACCGCTGCCCAGCGCCAGGTTGTTGCCTACCACCAGGGTGCCGCCATTGAGGGCGGTGCCGCCGCTGTAGCTGTTGCTGGCGTTTAGCACCAGCGTGCCGCTGTCGACCTTGCTCAGCAGGCCGCTGCCGCCCAGGGCGACACCAACCGTGGCGGTCACACCCGGATCGACACGCACCGTGGTGGCGCCATTGCTGCCATTGACCAGGTTCAGCTGGCCGGTCACGCCATTGAGCAGGCGGTAGCCATCGGTGACGAACTGCAGGCCGGTGATCGACTGCGCGCCATTGACCAGCACGTCGCCTGCGGCGCCCTGGAATACCGCGAAGTTGCTGCTCCAGTCACGGTTGCCGGTGCCGTTGACCGTGGTCCAGTTGGTACTCAGGGCATCCCAGGTGCCGTTGCCGCCCTGGATCACGCCGTTGCCGACCAGGCCGGTGCCGTCCCAGAACAACACGCTGCCATTGGCGCCACCGACCAGCAGGTTGACCTGGCTGCCGATCGAGGTCTGTACCTGCAGGTCGCCCAACTGCACGCTGCCGGGAATGCTGCCGATCACCAGGCCGTTGTCGGTGAGCTGGCCGGTGTAGTTGATCAGGCTGTAGATACCGGTGCCAAAGCCGCCGATGTCGCTGACATTGAGGGTGCCGTCCAGGGTCAGGTTGCCGTTGACCTTGATCAGCGCATTGCCGCCGGTAGCCGGCGAACCAAGGCCCACGTCCAGGTTGGAGTTGGCGTTGAGCACCAGCGAGCCCAGGGTCAGGCTGCTGCCGCTGTTGGCCGCCAGGTGGCCGCCATCGGCGATGGTCACCGCGCCCAGCACGCTGCCAGTGCCGGTACTGGTGAGGGTGGCGCCGGTATTGACCTGCACCAGGTTGCTGCCCAGCGAACCGGTGACGTTCAGGGTGCCGCCATTGACCTGGGTGGTACCGCTCAGCAGGCCGTTGTTGCCGGCCAGTTCCAGGCTGCCGCCGCCGACCTTGATCAGGCCACCGGCCCCGGCCAGGCCGCCGGTGAACACGCTGCTGGCATCCCCCGCGCCCACGCTCAGGTTGGTACCGGCCCCCAGGTTCACGCTGCCGCTGCCGGTGAGGCTGGCAAGGCTGCTGCTGTTGCCCAGATTGAGGCTGGCGCCCAGCCCCACGTTCACCGCCGAGGCATTGCCCAGCGCGCCGGCACCGACCGTGGTGAGGCTGCCGTTGAGCACGTTGACCGCGCCGCTGAAAGTGTTGTTGCCGCTCAGGGTCAGGTCGGCCAGGCCATTCTTGATCAGGCCACCGGTGCCGCTGATCACCCCGCCCAGGCTCAGGTCGTTGTTGCCCGCCAGGCTCAGGTCGGCATTGAGTATCAGGTTGTTGCCCAGTGCGAAGCTGGCGCTGTTGTCCAGGCTGGCGTTGCCGGCCACGGTCAACGCGCCGGTGCCCAGGGCATTGGCATTGCCCAGGGTCAGGCCGCCGGCATTGAGCACGGTGCCGCCCTGGAAGGTGTTGACGCCATTGAGGGTCAGGTTGCTCGCCCCGTTCTTGACCAGCCCGGCGGCGCCGCTGATCACGCCGCCCAGGGTCAGGTCGTTGCTGCCGGCCAGGGTCAGGTTGGCACCCAGGTTGATCGCGTTGGCCAAGGCGAAGCTGGCGCTGTTGTCGAGGCTGGCCGCACCGGTCACGTTCAGTGCGCCATTGCCCAGCGCCGAGGCATTGCCCAGCACCAGCGCGCCGGCATTGAGCAAGGTCCCGCCGGTGAAGGTGTTGAGGCCATTGAGGGTCAGGGTGGCGGCACCATTCTTGATCAGTTGGCCGGCCCCGGCGATCACACCGCCCAGGGTCAGGTCATTGCTGCCGACAACGCTCAGGTTGGCGTTCAGGTTCACCTGGTTGGCCAGGTTGAGCGCCACGCTGTTGTCGAGCGTGGCAGCGCCGCCCACGTTCAGTGCGCCGCTGCCCAGTGCCTGGTTGTTGCCCAGGCTGAGGCCGCCGCCATTGAGGTTGGTACCGCCTTGATAGGTATTGGCCGCGTTCAGGCCGAGGGTGGCCGTGCCCGTCTTGGTCAGGCTGCCGGTGCCGCCCACCACGCCGTTGAGCGTCAGGTTCGCGGCCCCGCCGATGCCCAGGTTGCCGGCCAGGTTGACCAGGTTGGCCAGGCTGACCGCCGTGCTGGCCTCCAGTTGGGTGTTGCCGGCTGCGTTCAGCACGCCGGTGCCCAGCGCGGTGTTGCTGCCGACGATCAATTTGCCGGCGTTCAGGTTGGTGGCGCCGCTGAAGGTGTTGGCACCGCTCAGGGTCAGGTCGGCACCGCCGGCCTTGGTCAGGCCGCCTGCGCCGCTGATCACGCCGCCGAGGTTGAGGGTGTTGCTGCCCAGCAGGTTGAGGTTGCCGGCCAGGGTCACGGCATTGCCCACCGTCAGGGCGTTGGTGGCGTCCAGCGAGGTGTTGCCGGCAGCAGCCAGCGTACCGGTGCCCAGTGCGGTGTTGTTGCCCAGGATCAGCGTGCCGGCATTGAGCGCCACGCCGCCACCGAAGGTATTGGCAGCGCCCAGCGTCAGGTTGGCCGCGCCGTTCTTGCTCAGGCCCGAGGCGCCGCTGATGACGCCGTTCAGGGTCAGGTTGCTGGTGCCCGGCAGGGTCAGCACGCCATTGAGAACCACGGCATTGGCCAGTACCAGCGGTGAATTGTTGGCAAGGCTCGCCGCGCCGCCGACAGTCAGGGCGCCGGTGCCCAGCGCTGCGGCACTGGCCAGGGTCAGGGTACCGGCGTTCAGGGTGGTACCGCCGATGAAGGTGTTGTTGCCGCTGAGGGTCAGGTTGGTGGTGCCGTTCTTGATCAGGCTGCCATTGCCGCTGATCAGGCCTTGCAAGGCCAGGTCGTTGCTGCCGTCGAGGGTCAGCGCGCCGTTGAGCGTGAGGGCGTTGCCCAGGGTCACGCCCGGGGCAGCGTCAAGGCGGGTACCGTCCGCCGCGATCAGTGCGCCCTGCCCCAGCGCCGTGCTGCTGCCGAGCACCAGCTTGCCGGCGTTGAGCCGGGTGTTGCCCACGTAGGTGTTGTTGCCGGCAAGGGTCAGGTCGGCTGCGCCGTTCTTGATCACGCCGCCCGCGCCACTGATCGGGCCGCCCAGGCCAAGATTGGCCGTGCCGCCGACGGTCAGGTCGGCGCCAAGGTTGACCGCGTTGGCCAGGCTGAGTGCCACGCTCGCATCCAGGCTGGCGGTGCCCGTGGTGTTCAGGGCGCCGCTGCCCAGGGCGTTGGCCGCGCCCACCATCAGGCCGCCGGCATTGAGCGTCACACCGCCCTGGAAGCTGTTGTTGCCGTTGAGCGTGAGCAACGCGGCGCCGTTCTTGACCAGCCCGCCGCTGCCCGACACCACGCCGCCGAGCGTCAGGGCATTGCTGCCGGCCAGGGTCAGGTTGCCGCCCAGGCTGATGGCATTGGCCAGTGCAACCGAGGTGGTGCTGTCCAGCGTGGTGCCATCGGCCACGGCCAGCGTGCCGGTACCCAGCGCCGTGTTGTTGCCGACGATCAGCTTGCCGGCCTGCAACTGCACGCCGCCGCCGAAGGTATTGGCCGCGCCCAGGGTGAGGTCGGCCGCACCGCTCTTGATCAGCCCGCCCGTACCGCTGACCACGCCCCCCAGGGTGGTCGCGCTGGTGCCCAGCAGGCTCAGCGTGTTGGCGCCGAGCACCACGGCGTTGTTGAGGTTGACTGCGCTGCTGGCGTCCAGGCTGGCATTGGCGCCCAGGGTCAGCGCGCCGGTACCCAGCGCCGCACCGTTGCCCACGGTCAGGCTGCCGCCGTTGAGCAGCAGGCCGCCGGTGAAGGTGTTGGTGCCCGTGAGGTTGAGGTTGGTGGTGCCGTTCTTGACCAGGCTGCCATTGCCGCCGATGACGCCGCCGAGGGTCAGGTTGTTGCTGCCGGTAAGGGTCAGCGCACCGCCCAGGCTGATGGCGTTGGCCAGGGTCAGCGCACTGCTGGTGTCCAGGCTGGTGCCGGCGGCCGCAGTCAATGTACCGCCCCCCAGCGCGGCAGCATTGCCGAGGATCAGCTTGCCGGCGCCCAGCGTGGTACCGCCGCTGTAGGTGTTGCTGGCGGCCAGGGTCAGGTCGCCGCTGCCGGTCTTGTTCAGCGAACCGGTGCCGCTGACCACACCGCCCAGGGTCAGCGCATTGCTGCCGGGCAGGCTCAGCGCTGCCGACAGCTGCACGGCGTTGCTCAGCACCAGCGGTACCGAGCCCTGCAGGCTGCCGGCCCCGGTAACGCTCAGGCTGCCGGTGCCCAGTGCGGTGTTGTTGCCCAGGATCAGCGTGCCGGCATTGAGCGCCACGCCGCCACCGAAGGTATTGGCAGCGCCCAGCGTCAGGTTGGCCGCGCCGTTCTTGCTCAGGCCCGAGGCGCCGCTGATGACGCCGTTCAGGGTCAGGTTGCTGGTGCCCGGCAGGGTCAGCACGCCATTGAGAACCACGGCATTGGCCAGTACCAGCGGTGAATTGTTGGCAAGGCTCGCCGCGCCGCCGACAGTCAGGGCGCCGGTGCCCAGCGCTGCGGCACTGGCCAGGGTCAGGGTACCGGCGTTCAGGGTGGTACCGCCGATGAAGGTGTTGTTGCCGCTGAGGGTCAGGTTGGTGGTGCCGTTCTTGATCAGGCTGCCATTGCCGCTGATCAGGCCTTGCAAGGCCAGGTCGTTGCTGCCGTCGAGGGTCAGCGCGCCGTTGAGCGTGAGGGCGTTGCCCAGGGTCACGCCCGGGGCAGCGTCAAGGCGGGTACCGTCCGCCGCGATCAGTGCGCCCTGCCCCAGCGCCGTGCTGCTGCCGAGCACCAGCTTGCCGGCGTTGAGCCGGGTGTTGCCCACGTAGGTGTTGTTGCCGGCAAGGGTCAGGTCGGCTGCGCCGTTCTTGATCACGCCGCCCGCGCCACTGATCGGGCCGCCCAGGCCAAGATTGGCCGTGCCGCCGACGGTCAGGTCGGCGCCAAGGTTGACCGCGTTGGCCAGGCTGAGTGCCACGCTCGCATCCAGGCTGGCGGTGCCCGTGGTGTTCAGGGCGCCGCTGCCCAGGGCGTTGGCCGCGCCCACCATCAGGCCGCCGGCATTGAGCGTCACACCGCCCTGGAAGCTGTTGTTGCCGTTGAGCGTGAGCAACGCGGCGCCGTTCTTGACCAGCCCGCCGCTGCCCGACACCACGCCGCCGAGCGTCAGGGCATTGCTGCCGGCCAGGGTCAGGTTGCCGCCCAGGCTGATGGCATTGGCCAGTGCAACCGAGGTGGTGCTGTCCAGCGTGGTGCCATCGGCCACGGCCAGCGTGCCGGTACCCAGCGCCGTGTTGTTGCCGACGATCAGCTTGCCGGCCTGCAACTGCACGCCGCCGCCGAAGGTATTGGCCGCGCCCAGGGTGAGGTCGGCCGCACCGCTCTTGATCAGCCCGCCCGTACCGCTGACCACGCCCCCCAGGGTGGTCGCGCTGGTGCCCAGCAGGCTCAGCGTGTTGGCGCCGAGCACCACGGCGTTGTTGAGGTTGACTGCGCTGCTGGCGTCCAGGCTGGCATTGGCGCCCAGGGTCAGCGCGCCGGTACCCAGCGCCGCACCGTTGCCCACGGTCAGGCTGCCGCCGTTGAGCAGCAGGCCGCCGGTGAAGGTGTTGGTGCCCGTGAGGTTGAGGTTGGTGGTGCCGTTCTTGACCAGGCTGCCATTGCCGCCGATGACGCCGCCGAGGGTCAGGTTGTTGCTGCCGGTAAGGGTCAGCGCACCGCCCAGGCTGATGGCGTTGGCCAGGGTCAGCGCACTGCTGGTGTCCAGGCTGGTGCCGGCGGCCGCAGTCAATGTACCGCCCCCCAGCGCGGCAGCATTGCCGAGGATCAGCTTGCCGGCGCCCAGCGTGGTACCGCCGCTGTAGGTGTTGCTGGCGGCCAGGGTCAGGTCGCCGCTGCCGGTCTTGTTCAGCGAACCGGTGCCGCTGACCACACCGCCCAGGGTCAGCGCATTGCTGCCGGGCAGGCTCAGCGCTGCCGACAGCTGCACGGCGTTGCTCAGCACCAGCGGTACCGAGCCCTGCAGGCTGCCGGCCCCGGTAACGCTCAGGCTGCCGGTGCCCAGGGCCGCGGCGTTGGCGAGCGACAGTACGCCAGCATTGAGGAAGGTGCCGCCGGTATAGGTATTGGCCCCGCTCAGGCCCAGGGTGCCGGCGCCTGTCTTGGTCAAGGCGCCGCTACCGCTGACGATGCCGGTGAGGGTCAGGTTGTTGTCGCCGATGATGCCAAGCCCGCCGGCACCGAGGGTGACGGCGTTGGCCAGCGACAGGTTGGCCGCGCCCGCACCCAGCGCGCCACCGTTGGCCGCGATGGTGCCGGTGCCGAAGGTCGAGGCGTCGTCGAACACCAGCGAGCCGCCGTTGAGGCTGGTGCTGGTGACCCCGAGCAACGCGCCGGAGAGTGTCCAGGTGCCGCTCTGCACGAGCAGGTTGTTGAAGTTGATGTAGTTGCTGGCCGAAAGCGTGCCCGTGCCGCCGGTACCGGTGCCCCCGCCGATGGCGTTCTGCAGGGCCAGGGTGTTGCTGCCGCCGGCACCGCCGTCGACCTTGCCGCTAGGCGCATACAGCAGGTTGATGCCGGCGATGCCCAGGTCGACGCCTACACCTCCCCCGCTACTGACACTGGAACCGGTGATTGCGTTGAAGCGGTTGGTGGAGTTCGCCCCCATCGACACGCCGCCACTGATCGCGCCACTGTTGGTGAAGGTATTGCCGGTGGCAGTGCCTGATGCCTGGAACGCCACGCGACCGATGATGGTGCCGGTGTTGGTCATGTTCACGCTGCCGCCGCCATACACCGCCACCACCGGGGCGTCTGGGGCCAGCACGCTGACGCCGACAATGTTCGATGAACCGATGGTGCCGTCGTTGACCAGCGTGGTAACGCCACCGTTGCCGTTCTGCACGCTCAGGGCCAGGCCGTTGAGGTTGAGCAGGCTGGCACTGAGCACACCGGTGGTGCCCTTGATCACGCCACCGCTGAAGTTGGTGATGCTGACCGTGCTGGCCGCCGCGTTGCCGACCTTGATCCCGGAGCTGAGCCCGCTCAGGATCCCGAGGAATGCGGGGTCGATGGTGCCCGAGTTGTTCAGGGTGACGTTGTTGCCGCTCAGGTTGACTGCCGTGCCGAGCAACGGCGCGTTGATCTGCGAGCCATTGCTCAGGTTAAGGGTCAGGTTGTTGGCGGAGGAACTGACGTTGCCGTTCAACCCCGGGGTGCAGGTGACCGTCGCGCCCGCACCGGGGAACAGCGGGGTACAGGCGGCACTGGCCGTTGCACTGAACAGGCCGAAAGCGATTCCCGCGGTGGCCAGGCTCACGGCCAGCGACAAGGGGCGAATACGGGCGGGGGCAAGCTTGACGGCACGTCTGTCCACGGGCGACTCCTTCGTGGATCAGGCAGTTCGTTCCTTGAATGCGTGCGACGGGTACGCCGTGGAAACTACACACACTAACGTCGAAATGCCTGACCTTGGCGACTACGATTCCAGTGCTGGAATATGTAGCCGCTTTCCCGGAGCCCTTGCGCAAAGGCGTTACGTCAAATGGTGTTAATACTTTGGCAATGGGCCCCGTGAATACGGGGCCTCGTCAAACTTACAGCGTCAGCCAACCGACGAACGGTCAGGCCACCTCCGGGTCTTCGGCGGGCCAGAACGGCTCGTTGGCTTCCAGAGGGGGCAGGCCGTGGGCGGCCCGCGCCGCGTTGCAGTCGTCGTTGGGCTGGCCATTGACCCAGGCGGCATCGAACTCGCGGCAGGGGCTGGAGCGCTGGGCATAGAGCGAACAGCTGACGCTCTTGCCGATCTCGCCTTCAAGCCCTATGCAGCGACACGGCTTGGCGTCGGTGCCGATCATCGCCACCCGGGTCGGGTTGATCTGCACCACCAGTTCATCAGGCACGACACCCCCGGCCGAGGTGCATTCACCCCAGAAAAAGGACACACGGAAATACGCGCAGCAGGCACCGCAAGTCAAACAAGGATTGTTTTCGGACATGATTTGGGAGGGGGGGAGAAGTATCGTTGGAGGGAGAAACCCGACGATCATTCTATGCTTCGGCGTGGCGTTGAAAAGGGGGGCAGTGAAAGAAATATGGGCGGCCGACGGAAGGCGGTGTCGCGCCCTTCGCCGGCAAGGCCGGCTCCTACGGGAGCAGGCCTTGCCGGCGAGGTGCATCACGACGTGCGTGAAGCCCTGGCCGCCTTCGGCGCCTCGATGCCATCGGCACGGAACATCTGGCGGATGCCGCGCACCGCCTGGCGAATGCGGTCCTGGTTCTCGATCAGGGCAAAGCGCACATGGTCATCGCCATAGTCGCCAAAGCCGATGCCCGGCGACACGCATACCTTGGCTTCGGCCAGCAGCTTCTTGGCGAACTCCAGCGAACCCAGGTGCGCGTACTGCTCGGGGATCTTGGCCCACACGTACATCGAGGCCTTGGGGTTCTCGACCATCCAGCCGGTCTCGTGCAGCCCCTTGACCAGCACGTTGCGCCGCTGGCGGTACTGCTCGGCGATGTCGCGCACGCACTGCTGGTCGCCTTCGAGCGCCGCGATCGCCGCCACCTGCAACGGGGTGAAGGTGCCGTAGTCGTGGTAGCTCTTGATTCGCGCCAGGGCGTTGACCAGCTCCGGGTTGCCGACCATGAAGCCGATCCGCCAGCCGGCCATGTTGTAGCTCTTGGACAGCGTGAAGAACTCCACGGCGATGTCCTTGGCACCCGGCACCTGCATGATCGACGGGGCCTTCCAGCCGTCGTAGACGATGTCGGCATAGGCCAGGTCGTGGATCACCAGCACGTCGTACTGCTTGGCCAGTGCCACCACCCGCTCGAAGAAGTCCAGCTCCACGCACTGCGCGGTGGGGTTGGAGGGGAACCCCAGGATCATCATCTTGGGCTTGGGGATCGACTCGCGGATCGCCCGCTCCAGCTCGTTGAAGAAGTCCACGCCGGGCACCAGCGGCACCGAACGCACCTGGGCCCCGGCGATCACCGCGCCGTAGATGTGGATCGGGTAGCTGGGGTTGGGCACCAGCACGGTATCGCCGTGGTCCAGGGTGGCCAGCATCAGGTGGGCCAGGCCCTCCTTGGAGCCGATGGTGACAATGGCTTCGGACTCGGGGTCGATCTCGACGTCGTAGCGGTCCTTGTACCAGTGCGAGATGGCCCGGCGCAGGCGCGGGATACCGCGCGAGGTGGAGTAACCGTGGGTGTCTTCGCGCTGGGCGACCTGTACCAGTTTTTCGACGATGTGCGGCGGCGTGGCCCCGTCGGGGTTGCCCATGCTCAGGTCGATGATGTCTTCGCCACGACGGCGCGCGGCCATCTTGAGTTCGGCGGTGATGTTGAATACGTAGGGGGGGAGACGATCTATGCGCGCAAAGCGGCGCGGCGAACCTTGGTCAGCCATGGTTACCTCGAGGACGTAAGCGCCCGGAACCGTCCGAGCGACGTTGGCCACTGCGGTGGCCGAGGCAGAAGATAGTGCCTGCAGGCAATGCCTGTAAAGTGGATTCGATCGCGGGCCGCGCAGCGCGGCCGCGACCGATGCCGCGGTGTCAGCACAGACGCTCGAACGACAGCGAGCGCCAGCTCCCCACATCCAGGCCCTCCTCCGGAGCCATGTGGGCCCCGCGCACGAAGCTGAAAGCCTTGCGCATATCGCCCTGGTGGACCAGCCGATGCTCCCCTTCGGACTCGCTCAGCAGCGTGTAGGAGTGCTTGCGCATGGCCCTGTAGCGGGCATCGTCGCGGTCCATGGCATCCAGGTAGTCGGCCACCTGCCCTTCGCTCAGCTCAAGGCGTTTTTGCAGCGTCACGCCCCAGCGGGTCAGGCAGGTTTCGGCAAAATGGCGCACGATCAGGCCCGGGTCGGGCAGCTCGTTGCCGGCACTGGCGCCATCGGCCGAGGCATTGCCCACCAGCGTGGCGTGGCGTCCTGGCAGCGGAAAGATGTGGACACGGGTATCGGGGTAGGTGGACGGGATGACGCAGGCGAAGCCCTTGGAGCGCTCGTCGCGAGAAAAGAAACCCACGTACTCCTTCACGTTGGTGCGCAGGTGCAGGCGGTGTGGCTGCAGGTTGTTGATCCCGGGCACGGGGTCGATGGCAAAGATGTTCACCGGCACGTGGGCCAGTTGCGGGTCGTCGGCCATGGCGTTGGCGAGCATGTGGGCACTGATGCCGCCGCGGCTCCAGCCCACGATATTGACCTGATCGGGAATCAGGCCGTCCTTGCGGTGCATGCGGATGATGCCTTCCTGGAGTTGCTGCGGGGTCACACCGCGGTCGCCATAGTCGTACTGGCGCCAGAACCAGGAACCCTCCTTCTTCACGTCCTCGATCGGCACGCCGGCTGACTTCAGGCGGTTGTAGTCCTGCTCGGTGAGTTTTTCGCGCTGCCAGGTGCAGGAGCCCTTGATGACCTGCAGGGCGTGGGCCACGTTCTGCTCCCAGCCGGCGCCGAACAGGGTGCCGGTGAGGCCGTATTCCTTGTTTTCGATGAACAGGTCATCGGCCTGCAGGTTGCCGCTGCCCGGGCCGTCGATGGCGATCCAGTTGGCGAACTCGCGGCTCTGGTCGTTGGAAGCAAGGGTGGCGACCAGTTCGCCGTTCCAGAAATTGGGGTTCTGGTCATCGAAACGGTGCGATCCGGTGCCGCAGAAGTAAACGGTCAGAATGCTCATGGCGGTGTGCTCCTTGGGGTGGGGAGCCGTCACGCTAGCAATGCCGGGGGTTGCGTGTTCAGCGGGGAGTGGTGCCCGGGTGGGAGGGATTGCCGGCCGTTGGCACGCACCGATCCAGAGGCCTTGCTCCGGCTGGTGATCTTGCTCTGGTTTTTGATCTGCTTTTGATCTGCTTTTGATCTTCTGGCCCTTCAGGAGGCCGAGTGGAGCGCCTGCGTAGTGGGGTGTAGGGCCATGGATGGCCCGGAAAGTGCCGACGGGCAGGGACGCCCGTGCGGCGCGGCCCCCGGAGCAGGTGCGGAGCGAGGGGACCCGGAGCGAAGCGTAGGGCCGTATGCAGGGCCCAGCCTTTTTGGTTACTTTTGGGGCGTTTGCCAAAAGTGACCCGCTGTAAGAGCGGAAGGCGCCGCTCGCAGCGCTATCCATGTCGGATAATCACACCGACATGAAAATCGACAATCATGTGCTTATCCAGCATGGATATCGACATTTAGGGCCCCTTCCGCTCTTACAGCGGCTTACTTTTTTCTTGGAAAAAGTAAGCAAAACCGCTCCGTCCAGCATCCGGCCCTACGCTTCGCTACGGGTCCCCTCACTCCACCCACGCTCCGTGGGGCCGCGCCGCACGGGCGTCCCTGCCCGTCGGCACTTTCCGGGCCATCCATGGCCCTACACCCCACTACACGCGGGCTCCATTCGGCCTCCTGAAGGACGGAAAGATCAAAAGCAAAAGCAAGAGCAAGAGCAAGAGCGAAGCCGTTTCTGAAGGGCAAAAAAAACCCCGGCACCTTTCGGCCCGGGGTCTCTTTCAACACATCAGATCAATGCGCGTAGGTCAGCAGCAGCTCGGTCGGCACCTTGGTGTCCAACGACATCATCACGCTCAACGCAGTGATGGTGAAGATGGAAAACACGAACAGCTTGCGCGCCCACAGGCGATCATCCACAGCCTTGTAGCCGGTCCAGGCCATGTACAACCAGTACATGCCCATCGCCGCCGCAACAGCCATGTAGCTCATGCCGGCATAACCACCGATGGTCAGCATCAGGGTCGCTGCCAGGAACGCCACGATGTACCAGAGGATGTGTTTCTTGGCCACCAGGATGCCACGCTTGACCGGCAGTACCGGAATCGAGGCCGCCAGGTAGTCGTTGAAGCGGAAGATCGCGATCGCATAGGAATGCGGCATCTGCCACAGGCTGAACATCACCAGCAGGGTCAACGCAGCCAGGTCGAAGCTGTTGCTCACGGCGCAGTAGCCGATCACCGGAGGCATGGCACCGGACAGGCTGCCTACCAGGGTGCCGTGCACCGATTTGCGCTTCAGGTACAGGCTGTAGAAACCCACGTAGATGATGAACCCGATCAGGCCGAACAACGCTGCCAGGGCATTGGCCTGCACGTACAGCAGGCCAAGCCCGGCCACCCCGAGCAGGGTGGCGTAGGCCAGCGCGATCTTCAGCGAGACCTGCCCTTGAACCATCACACGGTTCTTGGTGCGCTCCATCTTGATGTCGATGTCACGGTCGATGCAGTTGTTGAACACGCAACCGGACGCCACCACCAGCGAAGTGCCGATCACCGTGGCCAGGAACAGCATGAAGTCCACATGCCCTTGCGCGGCAAGGAAGAAACCGCCTGCCACAGAAAGCACGTTACCGAAAATGATCCCCGGTTTGGTGATTTGGATAAAGTGCTTAAAGGACATGCCGTCTTACCTCACTTCGCCATCATGCTGGTGTGGATGCTGAACATGATCCACAGCGACAGGCCGACCAACAGTGCAATGACCAACCCGGTGAACAGGAAGGCGCTGACGTTCTCACGCTGCTCTGGCGAACGGTCCAGGTGCAGGAAGTAGTACAGGTGCACGACGATCTGGATGACCGCGAAGGCCACCACGATCAGTACGGTCATGTCTTTGGGCAAGGTCGGGTACATCACCAGACCGAACGGGATCAGCGTCAGGATCACCGACAGTACGAAGCCGATTGCGTACGACTTCACGCTGCCGTGGCTGCCCTCGGCGTGCTCGTTATGTGCGTTAGCCATTTACAGAACCCCCAGCAGATAGACAACGGTGAATACGCAGATCCAGACCACGTCCAGGAAGTGCCAGAACAGGCTCAGGCAACCCATGCGGGTCTTGGCCGAACCGGTGATGCCCTTCTTCTGGATCTGGTACATCATCACGGCCATCCAGATCAGACCACCGGTCACGTGCAGACCGTGGGTGCCGACCAGGGCGAAGAAGCCCGACAGGAAGCCGCTGCGCTGCGGGCCGAAGCCTTCGCTGATCAGCAGGTGGAACTCGTTGACTTCCATGACGATGAAGCCAAGGCCGAGCAGGAAGGTGACTGCCAGCCAGGCCAGTACACCGTTCTTGTTGCCCTTGTACATCTGCAGCATGGCGAAGCCGAAGGTGATACTGGAGAACAGCAGCAGCGCGGTTTCAGCCAGTACATACGGCAGTTCGAAGATGTCGTGACCCGACGGGCCGCCGGCAAAGTTGCCGGACAGCACCGCGTAGGCTGCGAAGATCGACGCAAACAGGATGCAGTCGGTCATCAGGTACAGCCAGAAACCGAATACGGTCATCTGGCCCGAGTCGTGGTGTTCTTCGTGCCCATGGTCGTGACCATGAGCAGCATCAGCATTGATTACATGACTGGACATTGATTAAACCCGTTCAAACGATTCGACAGGCGCACCGACTGGCGAGCCGGTAGCCAGACCGAGGTGCTTCAGACGCTCACCTTCGATACGTGCCACTTCCTCGGCAGGAACCATGTAGCCCTGGTCGTCACGCGCAGCGTGAGCAACGAAGACAGCGATGGTGCCGATCAGGCCGACCGCGGCCAACCACCAGATGTGCCAGATGGTGGCGAAACCGAAGACGGTCAACAGCGCGCCCATGTACAGACCGGTAGCGGTGTTGTTCGGCATGTGGATCGGTGCGTACTGGGCCGGAGCCTTGTAGGCGATACCGGCGCGCTTGGCTTCGGTCCATGCGTCCAGGCCGACTTTTTCCGGCATGGTGGCGAAGTTGTAGAACGGCGGTGGCGACGAGGTCGACCATTCCAGGGTGTGCGCATTCCATGGGTCGCCAGTGACGTCCATGTTGTCCTTGCGATCGCGGATCGACACGTACAGCTGGATCAGCTGGCAGGCGATACCGAACAGGATCAGCACGGCACCGACCACGGCCACGTACAGGTACGGTTCCCAGGCAGGGTTGTCCGAGTGGTTCAGACGACGGGTCATGCCCATGAAGCCCAGTGCGTACAGCGGCATGAAGGCCACGTAGAAACCGGAGATCCAGAACCAGAAGGCAGCCTTGCCCCACTTCTCGTTCAGGGTGAAACCGAAGGCTTTCGGGAACCAGAAGGCGAAGCCGGCAATGTAGCCGAACACCGCACCACCGATGATCACGTTGTGGAAGTGAGCGATCACGAACAGGCTGTTGTGCAGCACGAAGTCAGCACCAGGTACGGCCAGCAGTACGCCGGTCATGCCGCCGATCGAGAAGGTCACCATGAAGCCCAGGGTCCACAGCACTGGCGCGGTGAAGCGCAGACGGCCCTGGTAGATCGTGAACAGCCAGTTGAACAGCTTGACCCCGGTCGGGATCGAAATGAGCATGGTCGCCAGACCGAAGAAGGTGTTGACGCTGGCGCCCGAACCCATGGTGAAGAAGTGGTGCAGCCATACGCCGAAGCCCAGAACCGAGATCGCACCCGAGGCGTAGATCATCGACTTGTGGCCGAACAGGCGCTTGCCGGTAAAGGTCGAGATGACTTCCGAGAACACGCCGAACGCCGGCAGGATCAGGATGTACACCTCAGGGTGACCCCATGCCCAGAACAGGTTGACGTACATCATCGGGTTCCCACCAAGCTCGTTGGTGAAAATGTGGAAGTCCAGATAACGGTCAACGGTCAGCAGTGCCAGGGTCGCGGTCAGGATCGGGAACGAAGCCACGATCAGGATGTTGGCCCAGGTGCAGGTCCAGGTGAAGATCGGCATGTCCATCAGCTTCATGCCAGGGGCGCGCATTTTCAGCACGGTGGCCAGGAAGTTGACACCGGTCAGCGTTGTCCCCAATCCGGATATCTGTAGCGCCCAGATGTAGTAGTCGACACCGACCCCAGGGCTGTACTGGATACCCGCCAGCGGTGGATAGGCCACCCAGCCGGTCTTGGCGAACTCGCCCACGCCCAGGGAGATGTTGACCAGCGCAACGCCGGACACCAGCAGCCAGAAGCTCAGGGAGTTGAGGAACGGGAAGGCAACGTCACGTGCACCGATCTGCAGAGGCAGGGCCAGGTTCATCAGGCCGGTGAAGAATGGCATCGCCATGAAGATGATCATGATCACACCGTGAGCGGTGAAGATCTGGTCATAGTGTTCAGGAGGCAGATAGCCCTCGGCGCCGCCAGTGGCCATGGCCAGCTGGGTACGCATCATGATGGCGTCGGCAAAGCCGCGCAGCAGCATGACCATCGCGACGATGATGTACATCACCCCGATCTTCTTGTGGTCGACCGACGTCAGCCACTCGGTCCACAAGTAGGTCCACTTGCGGAAATAGGTGATTGCAGCAACCAACGCGAGACCGCCGAGCGCGATCATGGCGAGGGTCACCATGACTATCGGCTCGTGATACGGGATCGCGTCCAGACTAAGTTTACCGAACATCTTTTACTCCTCTGCCCCAGCAGCTGAATGCATACTCACGTCCATCGCTTCGGCCGCTTCTTTGTGCTCTTTCTTCTCGTGCACCACCGGCTTGCCACGGTTCATGCCCTCGTACTTGTCGACGATGGACTGGAACATGTTTTCCGGGGCCACGCTGTAGAGCGCAACCGGGTTGTTTTCGCTAGGTTTGGCCAGAGCCTCGTAGGTGGCCTTGTCCAGTTGTTGCGGCGACTGCTTGACCTCGTTGACCCACGCCTCGAAATCTTCCTGGGACGTGGCGATCGCCTTGAACTTCATGCCGGTGAAGCCGGCACCGCTGTAGTTGGCGGAGATCCCGTCGAACTCGGCGTTCTGGTTGGCAATCAGGTGCAGCTTGGTGGTCATGCCCGCCATCGCGTAGATCTGGCCGCCCAGGCCCGGGATGAAGAACGAGTTCATCACGGCGTCGGAGGTCACGCGGAAATTGACCGGGGTGTTGGCCGGGAAGACGATCTTGTTGACCGTGGCAATGCCCTGTTCCGGGTAGATGAACAGCCATTTCCAGTCCAGCGCGACCACGTCGATCTGCACCGGCTTCACGTCGGAATCCAGTGGACGGTACGGGTCCAGCTTATGGGTGGAGAGGTAGGTGACATAACCCAGGGCGATGATGATCAGCACCGGGATGGACCATACGGCCACTTCGATCTTGGTCGAGTGCGACCAGTCAGGGGTGTAGGTGGCAGCCTTGTTGGAGGCGCGATACTTCCACGCGAACGCGATCGTCATGAAAATGACAGGAATCACCACCAGCAACATCAGGCCGGTAGCGATCAGGATCAGGTTCCTTTGCTCAATGCCGACCTGGCCCTTCGGGTCGAGCAGGGTCCAGTTGCACCCACTGAGTAAAAGCATGCCTAAAAAGGGCAGAATGCCAAACAGTCTGGGGTAACGCTTTTTACTCATCTCACGACCTCTAGAGCAGCTTGCTTCAATGCAATTTGTGTTTTGGTCGCCAACACTTCGTCCTGCCAAGCGTCAGCATTTATGGGATCGAATACGGTCACGCCGGAATTCAGCTGCGGCTGCTCGGCAGAACCGGTGTGCAACGGTGCTTATTGTTTTGACTTCGTAGGCAATCAGGCCTGTTTACAGACCAATTCCATTTGGTGCGGAAAATCACGGGAGGGGGGTCAGCCCGGCATCGCCGCAGGCGATGCTCGTCAGAGTCACGAAAGGGGCCGGAGCTCCTTTAATCCTGCAACTCGCAAGCGGTGCCGAACGGAAATTGGGGGCGATTGTAGTGACGTAACATGGCCATGACTATGACTTATTGAGCAACAGTCCTTTACAGAAAACGTAACAATAGCGCAGCAAAAATCAATTTCGCGACAGTTTGTCGCACCCCTGGCTGTAGCCCTGAAATGCCCGTACCGCAAGGGTTGGGACTTGATCCAGGTCAACCTGGAGGCGACTTCTTCGGAAAATTCTCAAGCCCTGCGCACTTGCCTCGACACGGGACTTTTGTCTAACGCTGGCGACGGTTGCGGTAGATGCCCAGCGGCACCAGCACGGCGGTCAGCACGAAGGCCAGCAGCGCCCATTGCGCCAGCGACAGCCCCAGCACCGGCGGGTACGGCGTCGAGCAGAAACCATCCACCTGGAACACCAGCGGCAGCACCGAGGCCAGCGGCAGGCCGTCGACGATCGGCTGCAGTGTGTCGATGCCGCAGCTGACGGCCGGGTTGGCCAGAATGTAGGCGTGGTTGCCCGCTGCAGCAATGCCGCCGATGGCGCTCAGCACCACCAGGGCCTCGAACAGCGTGAGGCTGCGCCGCCCGGGCATGGCCGCACCGATGAAGGCGAACAGGGCGATGAACAGCAACGCATAGCGCTGAAGGATGCACAGTGGACACGGTGCCTCGCCCAGCACGATCTGCATGTACAGGGCACCGCCGATCAGCGCCAGGCAGATGGCGCCCAGCAGTACCAGAAAGCGCCGTTCCCGATTCAGGCGCTGCGTTAGATCGTTCATTCCCGTTCCCTTCACTAGATAGGTGGCTCAAGCCTGGGCGCAATTCTACACGCCGACCATGACCACAGGGAGTGAAGGTTAAACCGATTAAAAGAAGATTAAGGTCGGCAGCTTAGCCGGCGCCTGCAGCACATACGCTTAGCTGCAGGCGCCGGCATTGCCGGCGAACAGGCCCCGGCCCTTACTCGAGTGCCGCCGCCGGCCCAAAGAACTCGTAGCGGCTCTGCTGCTCCGGCACCCCCAGGGCCTTGAGCTGACGCCTGATCGCCGCCATGAAGCCCTTGGGCCCCAGGAAGTACGCGTCCAGGTCACGCTCGACCGGCAGCCACTGCGCCAGTTGATCCTGGCTCAGCAGCCCCACGGCGTCGGCCGGCAGGCTCACCCCATCATCCTCGGCGTAGCAATAGAAGCGCTTGAGCTGCGGATGACGCGCCGCGCGTTCGTCCACCCAGTCGCGAAACGCATGCACCGCACCGTTGCGCGCGCAATGAATGAAGTGCACCAGGCGACCGCTGGCCAGGGCCGCGTCGAGCATCGCCAGGGTCGGGGTGATCCCTACCCCGCCGCTGATCAGCACCAGCGGCTTGTCGCTGGCGCTCAGGGTGAACTCGCCCGCCGGCGGGAACAGCTCCAGGGTATCGCCCACCTGCAGGTGCTCATGCAGGTAGTTGGACACCTTGCCGCCCGCCTCGCGCTTGACGCTGATGCGGTACTCGCGGCCGTCACCCAGCGCCGACAATGAATAGTTGCGCCGGTGCTCCTGGCCATCGATCTGCACCTTCAGGCCCAGGTACTGGCCGGGCTCGCCTTTGAGGACCGGGCCGCCATCGAGCGGGGCGAAGTGGAACGAGACGATCTCGCTGCTCTCCTGCACCCGCGCCGCCAGCCGGAACGCCCGCGCACCGCGCCAGCCACCCGGCGCCTGGGCCTTCTGCTGGTACAGGCCCTCTTCGGCGCCGATCAGGATATCGGCCAGTTGCTGGTAGGCCGCGCCCCAGGCCGCGATGACCTCGGGGGTGGCGATCTCCTTGCCGAGCACCTCTTCGATGGCACGCAGCAGGCAGGCGCCGACGATCGGGTAATGCTCGGGCAGGATCTGCAGCGCCACGTGCTTGTTGATGATCTGGTTCACCAGGCCGCCCAGTTGCTCGAGCTGGTCGATATGGCGTGCATACATCAGTACGCCATTGGCCAGCGCCCGCGGCTGGTCGCCGCTGGCCTGGTTGGCCTGGTTGAACAACGGACGCACCTCGGGGTATTCGCTGAGCATCAGTTTGTAGAAATGCGTGGTCAGCGCCTCGCCGCCGCTTTCAAGCAGCGGAACGGTGGCTTTGACGATGGCACGATCTTGGGCATTGAGCATGGGTAACTCCCGGGCCTTATGGCTTCTGGATAATCTACCCGGGTTGTTTCAGCTTTCGTGCCAACTATTAAATCCATATAAATCAATAGCTTGAATATTTTTGAGTCAAATTGACCACAGCCCTGCTAGAGTCATAAAGACTCGAAGGAGTCATCATGACCGCAAAATCCCTGCTTACCGCACTGCTGCCCCTGGTCAGCGACCTGTCTCGCGAGCTGCCCGAACGCGAACGCTACCGTCGCCTGCTCGAAGCCATGCGCGCCCTGTTGCCATGCGACGCCGCCGCGCTGCTGCGCCTGGATGGCGAATGGCTGGTCCCCCTGGCGGTGGACGGCCTGAGCCCCGACACCCTGGGCCGGCGCTTCAAGGTCAGCGAACACCCGCGCTTCGCCGCCCTGCTCAGCCGCAGCGAGCCGACCCGCTTTGCCAGCGACAGCCAACTGCCCGACCCCTACGACGGCCTGGTCGAGGGCCTGCACCAGCACCTGGAGGTACACGACTGCATGGGCTGCCCGCTGTTCGTCGACGAACGGCCCTGGGGCCTGATCACCCTCGATGCGCTGGCCCCGGAGCGCTTCCAGCAGGTCGAGCTGGACGCCCTGCAGGCCTTCGCCAGCCTGGCCGCCGCCACGGTCAACGTGGCGCAACGTATCGAACGCCTGGCCCTGCGCGCCGAAGACGAACACCAGCGCGCCGAGATCTACCGCCAGGCCAGCGGCCAGCAGCACCAGGAACTGATCGGCCAGAGCAAGGCCCACAAGCACCTGCTCGAAGAGATCCGCCTGGTCGCCGGCAGCGACCTGACCGTACTGGTCACCGGTGAAACCGGGGTCGGCAAGGAGCTGGTGGCCCAGGCCATCCACCAGCAGTCGGCGCGTGCCGACAAGCCGATGATCAGCCTCAACTGTGCCGCCTTGCCCGACACCCTGGTCGAGAGCGAGCTGTTCGGCCATGTGCGCGGCGCCTTCACCGGCGCGGTGGGCGAGCGACGCGGCAAGTTCGAGCTGGCCAACGGCGGCACACTGTTTCTCGACGAAGTGGGCGAACTGTCGCTGGCCGTGCAGGCCAAGCTGCTGCGCGTGCTGCAAAGCGGACAGCTGCAGCGCCTGGGCTCGGACCAGGAGCACCAGGTCGATGTACGCCTGATTGCCGCCACCAACCGCGACCTGGCCGAGGAAGTGCGTGCCGGGCGCTACCGCGCCGACTTCTACCACCGCCTGAGCGTGTACCCGCTGCGGGTGCCGGCGCTGCGCGAGCGCGGGCGCGACGTGCTGCTGCTCAGCGGCTACTTCCTGGAGCAGAACCGCTCGCGCATGGGCCTGAACAGCCTGCGCCTGAGCAGCGATGCCCAGGCCGCGCTGCTGGCGTACGACTGGCCGGGCAATGTGCGCGAACTGGAGCACCTGATCGGCCGCTCGTCGCTCAAGGCGCTGGGCCAGCACCCCGAGCGGCCGAAGATCCTGACCCTGGAGGCCCGCGACTTCGACCTGCCCGGCGCCGGCCCGGGCGCAGCGCCCAGCGTGGCGGCGCCACTGCCACCACCGCCCGGCACCGACCTGCGCCAGGCCCTGGACCTGTACCAGCGCCAGCTGATCGAGGCCTGCCTGGAGCGCCACCAGCACAACTGGGCCAGTGCCGCGCGCGAGCTGGGCCTGGACCGCGCCAACCTCAGCCGCCTGGCCCGCCGACTGGGGCTACGCTGAAGTGCAGTGGCGGATTAAAGCCTGGCGTGCTCGGGTCGATAACCCGGCAGATCCCTTATTCTCTTTGCCCTGAAGGTGCCTATGGCCTCGCAAAATGCCCGCGCCGACTCGCTGTCGCTGCTGCTGTTCACCCTGCGCAGCGGCAAGCTGATGGCAATCAACCTGCTCAAGGTCAGCGAGATCATCCCTTGCCCGCCCCTGACCAAGCTCCCGGAATCGCACCCGCACGTCAAAGGCGTGGCCACCCTGCGGGGCAACTCGCTGTCGGTCATCGACCTGTCGCGCGCCATCGGCGAGCGCCCGCTGGAAGACCCCAACGGCGGCTGCCTGATCGTCACCGACATCAGCCGCTCCAAGCAGGGCCTGCACGTGCAGGCGGTGAGCCGCATCGTGCATTGCCTGAGTACCGACATCAAGCCGCCGCCCTACGGGTCGAGCAGCAAGGCATTCATCACCGGGGTAACCCAGGTGGACGGCACGCTGGTGCAGGTGCTGGACATCGAAAAGGTCATTCACGGCATTGCGCCGCCGCCGCGTGAAGTGAGCAGCAGCGAGCTGAACCCCGAAGACGCCGCCGTTCTGCAGGCCACCAACATACTGGTGGTCGATGACAGCCATGTGGCACTCCACCAGTCGGTGCTGACCCTGCGCGGCCTGGGGCTGGAATGCCATACCGCCAAGAGCGCCAAGGATGCCATCGACACCCTGCTGGAGCTGCAGGGCACCGACCGGGAGATCAACGTGGTGGTCTCGGACATCGAGATGTCCGAAATGGACGGCTACGCCTTCACCCGCACGCTGCGCGAAACGCCTGACTTCCAGCACCTCTATGTACTGCTGCACACCTCGCTGGACAGCGCGATGAACAGCGAGAAAGCCCGGCTGGCAGGGGCGAACGCGGTGCTGACCAAGTTCTCCTCGCCGGAACTCACCGATTGCCTGATCGTGGCAGCGCGGGCGGTGGCTTTCGCCGAGCGCTGAGCCGGCCCCCTTCGCCGGCAAGGCCGGCTCCTACAGGCACCGCGTACCTTTGTAGGAGCCGGCCTTGCCGGCGAAAAAAACCGGACAAACGCTGAAACGCTCCCGCTCCTGCAAAAATCGACGCTCTGGCATAATCAGCGGCCTGCCCCCCATGAGCCGCCCATCATGAAAACCCTTACCTTTACTCTGCTGGCCCTGTTCAGCCTGGGCGCCCACGCCTCCAGTGATCAAGCCTGGGCTAACCACGAAAAAGCCCTGACCAGGGCCTGCCTCGCCGCCAGCCAGTTCAAGGATGCCCGACCCGCCAGCAAGCCGGCCGAGTTCGACGACCGCGTCGGCTACAGTGCCCTGCTGATCAGCGGCCACTACCCGCAAAAGCACATGAAGAACCAGCAAGGCAGCGAGCTGTGCCTGTTCGACAAGCAGCGCAAGACCGCCTTCATCACCGAATGGACCCCCGCCAAACCGTGACCAGCGCTGCAACCTCACTCCAGTTCGACTGCACCGGCTGTGGCAAATGCTGCAATGGCCACCACGTTCCCCTGACCCTCGACGAAGCGCGCCACTGGGTGGCAGATGGCGGCCAGCTCATCGTGCTGGTGGAAGCCTTTCTGGCCAACGGCCTGGGCCTGCCCGACGCCCAGCGCGAGCACGCCACCCGCCGTGCCTGCGCCGTGCCCTGCGGCAGTACCCAGGCACACGTGGCCATCACCTTCGCCGCGTTCAACCCCGGCGCCTGCCGCAATCTGGATGCCGACAACCTGTGCCGCATCTATGAGCGCCGGCCGCTGGTGTGCCGCATCTACCCGATGGAAATCAACCCGCACATCCCGTTGCGCCCCGACGCCAAGGACTGCCCGACCGAAGCCTGGCAACGCGGCCCGGTACTGATCCACGGCAGCCAGCTGATGGACCGCCAACTGGCCGAGCTGATCGAGCGCTCGCGCCAGGCCGACCGCGACGATATCCACGCCAAGGTGCAGATCTGCCAGCAACTGGGCATCACCACCAGCGCGCTCAAGGGCAACGGCTTCACCGCCTACCTGCCCGACACCGGGGCGCTGCACGCCGCCCTGCATGCCCCGGGCAACGCCGCGCTGGCGCCCTGGACCCTGCACGTGGAAAACCCGGCACTGGTCGAGCAACTGCATCAGGCCGGCGCCCGGGTGTGCAGCACATCGGCTGGCCACTACAGCTTCATCGGTTTCTGAGCGGCGCCTAGCGGCGCTGCCAGAACTCCTCGGCCAGGCGCCGGAGGTCTTCGGCCAGGCCGGCCACGTCGCTGGCGTTGGCATGCCCATGCTGACCGGCCACCACGCTCTCTTCGCTGGCCTGGCGAATGCTGATGATGTTGCGGTTGATATCTTCGCTGACCAGGCTCTGCTGCTCCACCGCCGCAGCAATCTGCAGGCTCATCTCGCTGATCTGGTTGACCTGCTGGCTGATGCCGTCCAGCGCCACCGCCGCCTGCTGCGCCTGCTCGACGCTCTGCCCGGCATGCTCGCGGCTCTCGTGCATGGCCTGCACCGCATCGCGGGTGCCGCGCTGCAAGGCGCTGATCATGCGCTGGATTTCGCCGGTGGACTCGGCCGTGCGCTTGGCCAGGCCGCGCACCTCATCGGCGACCACCGCAAAGCCACGCCCCTGATCCCCCGCCCGCGCCGCCTCGATGGCCGCGTTCAGTGCCAGCAGGTTGGTCTGCTCGGCGATGCTGTGGATAACCGACAGCACTCCGGAAATTTCCATGCTGTGGCCTTCCAGGGTGTGGATAACCTCGGTGGCAGCGCTCAGCGCGCTGGCCAGCTCGAGGATGCTGCTGCGGCTGCGGTCCACCAACTGGTGACCATTCTGGGTGGCATCTTCGGCATGCTCGGCGGCCTCCGAAGCCTGCTGGGCATTGCTGGCCACCTCGGCCACGCTGGTGGTCATCTGGTTGATTGCCGCCGCCACCTGATCGGCCTCGCCCTGCTGGCCCAGGGTGGTGGTGTGGCTGTGCTGCAGGTGCTGGGCCAGCTCTGCGGTGTGGCCGGCCAGGCGCTGCGAGGTATCGCCAATGCGCCCCACCACCGCCCCGATCTGCGCCTCGAGCATCAGCAGGGCGAATTCGATCTGCCCCACGGCGCCCGCCTTGCCGGTATACAGCTGCTGGCTCAACGGGTTGTCGGCAATCGACTGCGCCCGCACGCGCAGTTGTTCCAGCGGGCGCAGCAGCGCCGACACCAGCAGCGCACTGAGCCCACCGGCGGCCACCAGCTCCAGCAGCCACTGCCACGGCAGCGCCGGCAACAGCAGGCGGCTGGTGCCCAGCACCACTGCCAGCACCAGGCCTGTGCCCAGCCCCAGCTGCAACGCCAGGCCAGGGCGCGGCAGGCGTTGCCACCAGGGCAACGGGCGCTGCTGGCGCAAGCGTGCATAGCAGCGTTCGGCGGCCTCCACCTGCGCCGGGGTGGGCTTGGTGCGCACCGACTGGTACTCCACCGTCTGGCCCTGGCTGGTGACCGGCGACACGAATGCGCTGACCCAGTAATGGTCGCCATTCTTGCAGCGGTTCTTCACCAGCCCCATCCACGAGCGGCCGGCCTTGAGGGTCTGCCACATCTGCGCAAAGGCCTGGGAAGGCATATCGGGATGGCGTACCACATGGTGCAACTGGCCAATCAGCTCGTCGCGCTCGAACCCGCTGACCTTGAGAAAATCCTCATTGGCATAGGTAATGGCGCTGGTCAGATCGGTGGTGGAAAGGATATTCGCGTCACCGGGGTAATCTACATTGCGGCCGGTCACAGGCAGATTGCTCTTCATCGAAAGCGCTCGCGTTTTTATAGGTGGAGGGGCGGCAGGGCGAGAGACTCTACGGGGCAACATTTAGTAAAACCTTGATCCAGCGCAGACTATTGGCACTTGGCCATCTGCCAGCTGACAGCGCTGACAGGTGGGCGTCACACTGCTGACCCCCAGTAGCAGCTATAACCTACTGACAGCCCTCCTTTTTCTGCCCTGGCGCCGTGCACGCATGCGAATTTCCAGCTCTCGAGTGTTTTTTTTCGGCCTGATAGCGTTGCTGCTGGGCCTGGCGCTGTACCTGACTTTCGGTCGCCACACGGCCAGCCAACCGGCCATGCCCGTGGCCACCCCGGTCAGTGTGATCCAGGTGCAGCAGCAGGATGTGCCGCACTACCTCAGCGCCATCGGCGCGGTGCAGTCGCTGCACAGCGTGCAGATCCGCCCCCAGGTGGAGGGCGTGCTGACCCGGATCCTGGTCAAGGAGGGCCAGTCGGTGCAGGCCGGCGACCTGCTGGCCACCCTGGATGACCGCAGCATCCGCGCCAGCCTCGAGCAGGCCCAGGCGCAACTGGGCCAGAGCCAGGCCCAGCAGCAGGTGGCCGAGGTCGACCTCAGGCGCTACCGCCTGCTCAGCGAAGACAACGGCATCTCGCGCCAGACCCTCGACCAGCAGCAGGCACTGGTCAACCAGCTCAAGGCAAGCATCCTCGGCAACCAGGCAGCGATCGCCGCGGCCAAGGTGCAGTTGTCGTACACCCAGATCCGCTCGCCGGTCACCGGACGGGTGGGCATTCGCAACATCGACGAAGGCAATCTGGTGCGCACCAGCGACGCCCAGGGCCTGTTCAGCGTGACCCAGATCGACCCCATTGCGGTGGAGTTCGCCGTGCCGCAGCAATGGCTGCCGACCCTGCAGGGGCTGGTGGCCGCCGAACCCCCGGCGCCGATCCGTGCCTACCTCGAAGGCAACGGCGACAGCGGCGGCCTGCTGCTGGGTGAAGGGCACCTGAGCCTGATCGACAACCAGATCGCCGCCAACACCGGCACCCTGCGCGCCAAGGCCGCGTTCGACAATGCCCAGGCCCGCCTGTGGCCGGGGCAACTGGTGAGCCTGAAGATCCAGACCAGCATCCAGCGCGATGCGCTGGTGGTGCCCCCCGGCGTGGTGCAGCGGGGCATCGACCAGCACTTCGTGTACCGCGTCGAGGGCGACAAGGTCGCGGTGGTGCCGGTCAAGGTGCTGTACCAGGACAGCAACCTCAACGTGATCAGCGGCGTAGCGGTCAACGACACGCTGGTGGCCGACGGGCAGTCGCGGCTCAGGCCCGGCGCCCGGGTCGAGGTACTGACAGCCCCGCCCGCCGCGCCCGTCGGCGACGATGTTGCCGGCAGCGGTGTGCAGCCATGAGCGGGCGCAGCTCGATCAGTGCGTGGTGCATCGACCGCCCGGTGGCCACCCTGCTGCTGACCTTCGCCCTGGTGCTGCTGGGCGTGGTGGCGTTCCCGCAGTTGCCGGTGGCACCGCTGCCCGAGGCGGACTTCCCCACCATTCAGGTCAGCGCGCAGCTGCCCGGCGCCAGCCCCGAGACCATGGCCTCGTCGGTGGCCACCCCGCTGGAGGTGCAGTTCAGCGCCATCCCCGGCATGACCCAGATGACCTCCAGCAGCGCACTGGGCTCCACCAGCCTGATCCTGCAGTTCACCCTCGACAAGAACATCGACACAGCCGCCCAGGAAGTCCAGGCCGCGATCAACACCGCCTCCTCGCGCCTGCCCCAGGACATGCCGAGCCTGCCCACCTGGCGCAAGGTCAACCCGGCCGACAGCCCGGTGCTGATCATGACCGTCAGCTCCGCGCAGATGCCGGCCAACGAACTGAGCGACTACGCCGAAACCCTGCTGGCACGCCAGCTGAGCCAGATCGACGGGGTCGGGCTGGTCAACATCACCGGCCAGCAGCGCCCGGCGATTCGCGTGCAGGCCCAGCCGGAAAAACTCGCCGCCATCGGCCTGACCCTGGCCGACCTGCGCCAGGCCATCCAGCAGACCAGCCTCAACCTGGCCAAGGGCGCGCTGTACGGCGACAGCAGCGTGTCGACCCTGGCCACCAACGACCAGCTGTTCCACCCCGATGAATACGCCCAGCTCATCGTCGCCTACCGCGACGGCGCCCCGGTACACCTCAAGGACGTGGCCACGGTCATCAACGGCGCCGAAAACGCCTATGTCAAAGCCTGGTCCGGCGACCAGGAAGGCCTCAACCTGGTGGTGTTCCGCCAGCCCGGGGCCAACATCGTCGACACCGTGGACCGGGTCATGCAGGCGCTGCCGCACCTGGAGGAAATGCTCCCGGCATCGGTGCAGGTGTCGGTGCTCAGCGACCGCACCCAGACCATCCGCGCCTCGCTGCACGAGGTGGAGATCACCCTGCTGATCGCCGTGCTGCTGGTGATCGCGGTCATGGCGCTGTTCCTGCGCCAGTGGTCGGCCACGCTGATCGTCTCCAGCGTGCTGGGGGTATCGCTGGTGGCCAGCTTCGCGCTGATGTACCTGTTCGGCTTCAGCCTGAACAACCTGACCCTGGTGGCCATCGTCATCGCCGTGGGGTTTGTGGTGGACGATGCCATCGTGGTGGTGGAAAACATCCACCGGCACCTGGAGGCCGGCGACGACAGCCGCACGGCTGCCCTCAAGGGCGCCGGCGAGATCGGCTTCACCGTTGTCTCGATCAGCTTCTCGCTGGTGGCCGCGTTCATTCCGCTGCTGTTCATGGGGGGCGTGGTGGGGCGGCTGTTCAAGGAGTTCGCCCTCACCGCCACCTCCACCATCCTGATTTCGGTGGTGGTCTCACTGACCCTGGCGCCGACCCTGTGCGCGCTGTTCATGCGCCGCCCGCAACACCCCGAGCACGCCGCGCCGACCTTCGGCGAGCGCCTGGTGGCCGGTTACGATCGTCTGCTGGTCAGGGCCCTGGCGCACCAGCGGCTGATGCTCGGGCTGTTCTTCGTGACCCTGGCCCTGGCCATCGGCGGCTACGTGGCCATTCCCAAGGGCTTCTTTCCGGTGCAGGACACCGGCTTCATCCTCGGCACCACCGAGGCCGCAGCCGACGTGTCGTACCCGGACATGGTGCGCAAGCACCAGGCGCTGGCGAAGATCATCGAGGCCGACCCTGCGGTACGCGCGTTCTCGCACTCGGTGGGGGTTACCGGCAGCAACCAGACCATCGCCAACGGGCGCTTCTGGATCGCCCTCAAGGACCCTGCCCAGCGCGACGTGTCGGCCAGCGAGTTCATCGACCGGCTGCGCCCCAAGGCCGCCCAGGTGCCGGGCCTGGTGCTGTACCTGCGGGCCGGGCAGGACATCAACCTCAGCTCCGGGCCCAGCCGCAGCCAGTACCAGTACGTGCTCAAGAGCAACGACGGCCCGGCGCTCAACCTGTGGACCCAGCGCCTGACCGAACGCCTGCACGCCAACCCGGCGTTCCGCGACCTGTCCAACGACCTGCAGCTGGGCGCCAGCGTGACCCGCATCGACATCGACCGCCAGGCCGCCGCGCGTTTCGGCCTGACCACCGCCGACGTTGACCAGGCGCTGTACGACGCCTTCGGCCAGCGTCAGATCAGCGAGTTCCAGACCGAGACCAACCAGTACAAGGTGATCCTGGAAATCGATGCACGCCAGCGTGGCAAGGCCGAGAGCCTGGCCTACTTCTACCTGCGCTCGCCCCTCAGTGGCGAGATGGTGCCGCTGGCGGCGCTGGCCAAGGTCGCGGCGCCCAGCACCGGGCCGCTGTCGATCAGCCACGACGGGCTGTTCCCGGCCGCCAATCTGTCGTTCAACCTGGCACCGGGGGTAGCCCTGGGCGATGCGGTGAGCATCCTCGAACGCACCCAGCGCGAGCTGGGCATGCCGGCCTCGATCATCGGCACCTTCCAGGGCGCGGCCCAGGCCTTCCAGAGTTCGCTGTCGAGCCAGCCGTGGTTGATCCTGGCCGCGCTGGTGGCGGTGTACATCATTCTGGGGGTGCTCTACGAGAGCTTCGTGCACCCGCTGACCATCATCTCCACCCTGCCCTCGGCGGGCCTTGGCGCACTGGCGCTGCTGTGGCTGATGGGCCAGGACTTCACCATCATGGGCCTGATCGGCGTGGTGCTGCTGATCGGCATCGTCAAGAAGAACGGCATCCTGCTCATCGACTTTGCCCTGGAGGCCCAGCGCCAGCGCGGGCTTGCGCCAGAGGCGGCGATCCACGAGGCGTGCCTGACGCGCTTTCGTCCGATCATCATGACCACCCTGGCCGCCCTGCTGGGCGCGGTGCCACTGATGCTCGGCGCCGGGGCCGGGGCCGAGCTGCGCCAGCCGCTGGGAATCGCGGTGGTGGGCGGGCTGCTGGTCAGCCAGGCGCTGACACTGTTCACCACGCCGGTCATATACTTGGCCCTGGAGCGCCTGTTCCACCGCCGCCGCAACGACCTGCCGGCGGCCCGGCCGATCGAGAACTGAGAGCCGACCATGCGCGTGCTGATTATCGAAGACGAACAGAAGACCGCCGACTACCTGCATCGCGGCCTCACCGAACAAGGCTTTACCGTGGACCTCGCCCCGGACGGCATCGAGGGCCTGCACCTGGCCCTCGAGGGCGACTACTCGGTGATCGTGCTCGACGTGATGCTGCCGGGCCTGGATGGCTACGGCGTACTGCGCGCCCTGCGTGCACGCAAGCAGACCCCGGTGATCATGCTCACCGCCCGCGAGCGCGTCGAAGACCGCATCCGCGGCCTGCGCGAAGGCGCCGACGACTACCTGGGCAAGCCGTTCTCGTTCCTCGAACTGGTGGCGCGCCTGCAGGCGCTGACCCGCCGCAGCGGCGGGCACGAGCCGGTGCAGATCCAGGTCGCGGACCTGTGGGTGGACCTGATCAGCCGCAAGGCCAGCCGCGCCGGCCAGCGCCTGGAACTGACCGCCAAGGAGTTCTCGCTGCTCAGCGTGCTGGCGCGCCGCCAGGGTGAGATCCTGTCCAAGACCGCGATTGCCGAGCTGGTGTGGGACATCAACTTCGACAGCGACGCCAACGTGGTGGAGGTCGCCATCAAGCGCCTGCGCGCCAAGCTCGACGGCCCGTTCGAGACCAAGCTGCTGCACACCATCCGAGGCATGGGCTATGTACTGGAAAGCCGTGCGCACTAACTCCATCGCCCTGCGCCTGAGCCTGCTGTTCAGCCTGGTGGCGCTGGGCGTGTTCCTGCTGATCGGCGGTGCCCTGTACAAACAGGTCGACCGCAGCCTCGACCTGCTGCCGGAGGCCGAGCTGGACGCCCGCTACAGCGTGCTGGAATCGGCGCTGACCCGCTATGGCACCCGGGAGCACTGGGCCAAGATCACCAACAAGCTCAACCTGCTGGGCGAGGAAGACCGGCGTATCCGCTTCTGGGTGGTGAGTGGCGACGCGCACTACGAGTACGGCCAGCCCGACGCCGCGATACGCGACTTTGCCGCCGGCCCGCTGGGCATGCGCGACCTGCAGATGGAGGGCCGGCCGTACCCGTACAAGGTGCTGGTGAGCGAGCTGCCGGCGCTGGACCGGCGCCCTGCCCTGCGCTTTCTGCTCGGCATCGATACCGAAACCTTCTGGCACACCCAGCACACCCTGCTGGGGGCATTGATCAGCCTGGCGGTGATCGGCGTGCTGCTGGCCTCGGCCCTGGGCTACTGGGCCGCGCGCATCGGCCTGCGCCCGCTGCGGGCGCTGTCGGCCGAGGCCCAGCAACTGGCGCCACCGCACCTGAGCGCACGCCTGTATGCGGCCGACCTGCCGCCAGAGCTGCAACAGTTCGCCGGCACCTTCAATGCCACCCTGGAGCGGGTCGAGCAGGCCTATTCACGCCTGGAGGGGTTCAATGCCGACGTGGCCCATGAGCTGCGCTCGCCCCTGACCAACCTGATCGGCCAGACCCAGGTGGCGCTGACCCGCGGTCGCAGCGCCGAACATTACTTCGAGGTACTGCAATCGAACCTGGAGGAACTGGAGCGGCTGCGCAGCATCGTCAACGACATGCTGTTCCTGGCCAGTGCCGACCAGGGCAACAAGGCCACCGCGCTGACCAGCAGCTCGCTGGCCGAGGAAGTGGCGACCACCCTGGACTACCTGGACTACATCCTCGAGGACGCCCAGGTACGGGTGCAGGTCAGCGGCGATGCACGGGCGCGCATCGAGAAGGCGCAGTTGCGCCGGGCGCTGATCAACCTGCTCAACAATGCGGTGCAGCACACGGCCCGCCAGCAGGTGATCCAGGTGCATATCGAGCGTCAGGGCGAGCAGGTATGCATTGCCGTGAGCAACCCGGGCCCGGCCATCGAGGCCGTGCACCTGCCTCGCCTGTTCGAGCGCTTCTACCGGGTGGATGCCGCGCGCAGCAACAGCGCCGTGGGCAACCATGGGCTGGGGCTGGCGATCGTCAAGGCGATTGCGCTGATGCATGGCGGCAGCGTGTTTGCCCGCAGCCAGGCGGGGGCCAATACCTTCGGGATTCTGTTGCCGGCCTGAAGCCCCCATCGCGGGTCAAGCCCGCTCCCACAAGGGCCAGCGAACACCCTGTGGGAGCGAGCTTGACCCGCGATGGGCCAAACGCTGCGCTCGACTGTTGCCCGAAATGCAACAGTGCATTGCCCAATCCCCTCTGTTTCAACCCCCCACCGAGGACTATCGTACCCACACCAAATAGATAGCTTGCTATGCAAGAAGGTAGCTTCAAATGTCCAACAGTATGGGTATTGCCAGTATTTTCGTCCTGTCGTCCGTATTGCTCTCGCCCCTGGCCATGGCCGAGGAGTCCCCTGCTTTCGTGGCGCAGTACGCCGCCCGCGCCGCTGCCGCGCAGCAAGGCCGCGAAGCCCTCGCCCAGCAGCAGGACCACGCCAAAAACCTGGAGCAGACCGCGTCCAAAGGTTCTGCGAGTGCCGACAAAGACAGCTGATACGCTGCCTCTGCCTCTCTCCTATTCCCTCGACTGCTGCGCTGGCGACGTGTTCGCCTGCGTGGCCGTCTTTCAAAGCCGCTGCTATCAGCGGCTTTTTTTTGGCCTGGACAAAAGGTTCTGCGGCCAGAGATGTGTCCTCACAAGAAAACACCGCTTCGCACAATAAAAAGCTGCATCCCTCACCTCAAGGAGTCCACACCGGTGATCCACGCTTTTCGCTTGACCCCGCTGTTCGTTGCGCTGGCTGCAACGATGCCCCTGCACGCCCAGGCCGACGAGGCCGAAGGCTTCGTCGAAGGTGCGCACCTCGACGTGCTCAGCCGCAACTACTACCTCAACCGCAACCAGCTGCAGCGCGGCAACCACGACAACCGTGAATGGGGCCAGGGCTTCATCGGCAAGTTCGAGTCCGGGTTCACCCAGGGCACCGTGGGCTTTGGTCTGGATGCCCATGCCATGCTCGGCCTCAAGCTGGACGGCGGTGGCGGTACGGCGGGTTCGAGCATCCTGCCCTACCACTACAAGGACGATGGCGAACTGGGCAAGGCCCCGGATTCGTTCTCCAATGCCGGCGCTGCCATCAAGCTCAAGGCCTTCGACACCGTACTGCGTGCCGGCGACCTGTTCCTGACCAACCCGGTGATCGCCGGTGGCGAAACGCGCATGCTGCCGCAGACCTTCCGCGGCGTCAGCCTGACCAACAACAGCATCGACGGGCTGCAACTCGAAGGCGGCCAGGCCAGCTTCACCAAGCTCTACAACCAGAGCGGCCACAAGCGCATCGGCGCTACCTACGGCAACCTGCCAGATGACCGCGAAAGCCGTCACCTGAACTGGGCCGGCGCAGCCTGGGCACCGGTCGAAGGTTTTACCAGCAGCCTGTACGCCGCCGAACTCAAGGACGTGTGGAACCAGTACTACCTGGACCTGGACTACACCTGGCAGTTCGCCGACGGCGTCAGCCTCAACCCCGGCCTGCACTACTACCACACCCAGGACACCGGCGATGCGCTGCTGGGCAGCATCGACAACAACACCTACAGCCTGCACCTGGCGCTCGGCGTGGGTAACCACACCGTCACTGCGGTGTACCAGCGGGTCAACGGCAACACGCCGTTCGACTACATCACCCTGGGCGACAGCGTGTACCTGGACAACTCGCAGATGTACTCGGACTTCAACGGGCCTGGCGAGCGTTCGTGGAAACTCAAGTACGCCTATGACTTCGCCGGCGTCGGCATGCCCGGCCTGACCACCGCCGTGTCGTACTCGCGCGGCAAGCTGGACCTGAGCAAGGTCGACCCGGCCAGCGCCGGCTACAGCAACTGGTACAGCGCCGACGGCGACAATGCGCGCCACTGGGAACGCGACATGGACCTGGCCTACGTGTTCCAGCAAGGTTCCCTCAAGGACCTCAGCGTGCTGCTGCGCTGGGCCTCGCACCGTGGCAGCCAGGGCTACGCCCAGGTCGACAACGATGTGGACGAATACCGCGTGATCGTCGAATACCCGCTCAACGTCTTCTGATCCCACCGCCATGCGCCATAGAGCTTGCAGGATGCAGGCTCTTTTCCTGCAAATAGCCCCAAGATGCCGTACATCAATCGGCACCAGCAACAGCTTGTCCGACAATCTGCACCCGCCTAGAATACCGCCGCCTCGCACCTGCCCTTTCAACGACAGCGGTACGAATCACCTCCATCATGCCTTCGCGCCTTCCGCCCCAGCGCCCGACCCTGTACAGGACTCATCCGGAGTTGATCCTTAACCTGGGCAGTTGCCTGGCGGTTCTGGCCATCATCACCATCGTGACCTTCCTGCTGGTACGCGAAAAAGCCAACGTGGGCCAGGCGGCCGCACGCTCGGCCAGTAATATCGTGCAGTTGATCGACACCGACATCGTGCGCAACGTCGAGCTCTACGACCTGTCGCTGCACGGACTGATCTGGGCCATCCAGCGCCCTGAGCTTGCCAGCGTGGCCGCGCCGCTGCGCCAGCAACTGCTGTTCAACCAGGCCTTCACCGTGCCGTTACGCGGCGACATCCTGTGGCTGGACCGCAACGGCAACGTGGCGGCCGACTCCACCAGCGTGGTGCCACGCAGCGCCAACTTTGCCGACAGCAGGGTGTTCCAGGCCCATCGCGACAACCCGGGCCTGGGCCTGGTCATCAGCCCGCCATTCAAGGCACGCCTGGGCGAGCTGGACTGGTGCATCAGTTTCAGCCGGCGCATCAACGATGCCGATGGGGCCTTCGCCGGTATCGCGTCAGGCGCCCTGCGCCTGGCCTACTTCAGCGAGCTGTTCCAGCGCCTGGACATCGGCCGCGACAGCAGCGTCAACCTGTTCAACAGCGACGGCGTGATGCTCGCCCGCCACCCTTCGCTGCCCAGCGACCCGCTGATCGGCGCCGACCTGTCCGAGCAGCCCAACTTCAAGCGCGCAATGGCCCAGGGCAACGGCAGCTTCACCGCGCGTTCGAGCCTGGACGGCAAGCATCGCCTGTACACCTTTTCACGGGTGGACGACCTGCCGCTGCTGGTGGTGGTGGCCTTGTCCACCGACGAGGTCTATGGCTCGTGGCGGCGCACCGCACTGGTGGTCAGTATCGCTACCGGCCTGTTGTGCATCGGCATCCTCTGGCTGTCGTTGCTGCTGGGGCGCGAATTGCGCAGGCGCCACAGCGCCGAGCAGGGCCTGGCCGAACTGGCAGCCACCGACAGCCTCACGGGGCTGGCCAACCGCCGTCAGCTCGACCAGGTACTGCGCCGCGAATGGGCGCGTGCCCAGCGCAGCCAGCGCCCGCTGGCGGTACTGATGGTGGATGTGGACCACTTCAAGGCGTTCAATGAACGCCACGGTCACCAGGGCGGAGACGAAGCGCTACGCCAGGTGGCGACGACGATCGCGCACAGCATTCGCCGCCCGGCGGACCTGGCCGCGCGATATGGCGGGGAGGAATTTCTGGTGATCGTGCCCGAGACCGACCTCAACGGCGTGCTGACCCTGGCCGAACGTATCCGCAGCAGCGTCGAGGCACTGCCGCCGTTCGGCGACGACCAGCACCCGGTGACCGTCAGCATTGGCGTGGGCCTGCAGACGCCAGAAGCCCAGCAGGATCTTTCGACCTTGCTGGGCTGTGCGGACGATGCGCTGTATTGCGCCAAGCGCAACGGGCGCAACCGGGTAGAGGTGTACGCCGGTTAGGAACGTGCGCGGGCCGCGTCGCGCAGCACCTTGACCTGGTCATGGTTGCGCTGCACGCCATGGTACTGGCGCTCGACCAGGGCATATGCCGGGTCACTTGCCGGTACATTCAGCTTGGCCAGTTTTTCCAGGGCATCCTTGTAGGCTTTGAGGGCGTGGTCTTCACCGCGCTCCACTTCTTCCAGCACCGCCTTGTCGTCGTTGCTGGTCAGCGAAGACTTGAGGTTGACCCATGCGCGGTGCATGTCACCGCTGAGGCTGGTGGTGGTTTCCGGGTCGCCGCCCAGGGAACGCACGTGCTGCTGCAGATCTGCGGCGGCGCTACGGCATTCGCCTTCACGCTGCAGGAAGAACGCCTTCAGGTCCGGGTTCTTGGCATCCTCGGCAGAAGTCTTGAAGCCCTTCTCGCCATCCTTGCTGTACTCGATGAGGTTGTTCAGAACCGAAATAACGTCTTTGTTCACGTTGGTCATGACAGTGCTCCTTTGCATGAGGGTGGTTGCGTAGTACAGGAGCAGTGTTCATGCCAGCTTTTCTGTAAAAATTAAATCTTTTAAAATCAACAACTTATAAAAATTTTGAACCTTCCCCAAGCAGCGTTTTGCATGAACGGACCTTTGGTCTCGTGCAGATTGCATGTATTGTCGGGCCTTTCCTGCACTGCTGCGCCGAGCCCATGACTCCCGAGACACTCGAACTGCTGGTTACCCGCAAAATGCCCTATGGCAAGTACCAGGGCCGGCTGATCGCCGACCTGCCCGGCCACTACCTCAACTGGTTCGCCCGCCAAGGCTTTCCCAAGGGCGAACTGGGCGGGCTGCTGGCGTTGATGCACGAGGTCGACCACAACGGCCTGGCCGACCTGCTCGAACCGCTGCGCAAGAAGCACCCGCGCCCACGCCCCTGATCAGGCCTTGGCCGGCTCCAGTGCCAGCTCGGCCACGTCCCTGCGCTTGAGCACCGCGTACACCACAGCGGTCAGCAGGCTGCCGGCGGCGATGGCCAGCAGGTACAGCAGGGCGTGGTTGATCGCGTTGGGAATCAGCATCACGAACAGCCCGCCGTGGGGCGACATCAGCTTGCAACCGAAATACATCGACAGCGCGCCGGTCAGTGCACCGCCGACCACGCTGGCGGGGATCACCCGCAGCGGGTCCTTGGCCGCGAACGGGATCGCCCCCTCCGAAATGAAGCACATGCCCAGCACCAGCGCCGCCTTGCCGGCCTCGCGCTCGCTCTGGGCGAACTTGCGTCGCGCCAGGAAGGTGGCGATGCCCAGGCCGATCGGCGGCACCATGCCGGCGGCCATGGTCGCAGCCATCGGCGCCATGCTCTGGTTGGCCAGCAGGCCCACCGAGAAGGCATAGGCGGCCTTGTTCACCGGCCCGCCCAGGTCCACGCACATCATGGCGCCGAGCAGTATGCCCAGCAGCACCGCGTTGGCAGTGCCCATGCTGTCGAGAAAATGCGTCAGGCCATCGAGCATGCCGGCCACCGGCTTGCCCACCACGTAGATCATCACCAGGCCGGTGAACAGGCTGGCCAGCAGCGGGATGATAAGGATCGGCTTGAGACTCTCCAGGCTGCTGGGCAGGCGGACCCAGTGGCTGATCGCCTTGGCCGCGTAGCCGGCCACGAAGCCTGCGACGATGCCGCCGATGAAGCCGGCGCCCAGCGAACTGGCGAGCAGCCCGCCGATCATGCCCGGCGCCAGGCCCGGGCGATCGGCAATCGAATAGGCGATGTAGCCGGCCAGCAGCGGCACCATCAGCTTGAATGCGGCGTCTTCGCCGATCTGGCGCAGGGCGGCGGCCAGGGTGCCCGGCTCCTGGTAGGCATCGAGCCCGAACATGTATGCCAGGGCGATCAGCAACCCGCCTGCCACCACCATCGGCAACATGAACGACACCCCGGTCAGCAGGTGCTTGTACACCCCAGCCCTTTCACTGCGTGCAGGTGCGGCGCCGGCGCTGCCGGCGGCACGCTCTTCGCGACCTTCGGCCAGCGCCTTGTTCAAGGTGGCCTGGGCCTGCTTGAGGGCCACGCCGGTGCCACAGCGGTAGATGCGCTTGCCGGCGAAGCGCTCGGTGGGCACTTCGATATCGGCGGCCAGCAGTACCACGTCGGCTTCGGCGATGGCCGCGGCGCTCAGCGGGGTGCGTGCCCCCACCGAGCCCTGGGTTTCGACGGCCAGTTGATAACCCAGTTGCCGCGCCGCCTGCTGCAAGGCTTCGGCGGCCATGAAGGTGTGCGCCACCCCGGTGGGGCAGGCAGTGACCGCAACGATCTTCTTTACCGCCCCCGCTGCGGCCGGCGCAGGCGCCACGGCTTCGGGGTGATGCACCTGGGCCTGTTCGGCGGCCAGGCGCAGAAAGCTCTCCACATCCTGCAGGGCCTGGGCCGGGGTGCTCTGGAACAGGCGCTTGCCGGCAAAGCGCTGCAGGTCTAACGGGCCGGTGCTGATCACCAGCACCCAGTCGGCGGCGGCGATCACTGCCGGCGAAAGCTGGCGCTCGGGATGGTCGGGGTCGTGCACCTCGACACTGGTGCTCCAGCCCTGGCGCTGCGCGGCCGCATCCAGCAGGCGCGCGCTGAGCAGGCTGGACACCTGGCCGTTGGGGCAGGCGGTGACGATGGCGATCTTCATTGTTCACCCTCTTGTCGAGCGTGGGGAATCTGCACCCGGACGGCATCTTCGAGCTGCGCCAGTTGCACGCGGTCGCCGATGCCGAAGCCGATCTGGGTCACGGCCTGGGCGGCAATCGCGGTGGCGCGGCGCAAGGTCTGCGCGGCAGGCTCGGCATTGAGCAGGCCGTGCAGCATGCCGGCCAGCAACGAATCGCCCGCGCCCACTGTGCTGGCCACCATCACCTGGGGCGGCAGCGCCTGCAGGGCGCCGTCGCGCCGGAACCAGATCACCCCCTGCTCGCCCTGGGACACCACCACATGCTCGACGCCCTGGTCGATCAACTGGCGGGCAGCGGCCTGCTGCTCGGCAATGCTGTGCAGCGGGCGGCCCAGCGCTTCGGCCAGTTCGTCGGTATTGGGCTTGACCAGCCACGGCGCGCTCTTGAGACCGGCGATCAAGGCCGCACCACTGCTGTCCAGGATCACCTTCAGGCCCAGCGACTTGAACCACGCCAGCAGCATCTGCAGCCACTGCGGGCTCACACCCGGCGGCAGGCTGCCGGCCACCACCACCGCGTCATGCCCGCTGGCCAGGTGCTGCAGGCGTGCCAGCAGCTCACCCTGGGCGTGTTCGTCGACCTGCGGGCCCACGCCGTTGATATCGGTGACCCGGCCATCGCCCTCCACCAGCTTGAGATTGCTGCGGGTTTCGCCGGGCACCCGCACGAAGCAATCGGCAAAGCCGCGACGGGCCATCAGGGCCTCGAAGGGCTGCAGGTTGTCCTGGCCCAGGAAGCCGCCCACCGTCACCGAATGCCCCAGGTCGGCCAGCACCTGCGCCACGTTCAGGCCCTTGCCCGCCGCGTGGCTGTGCTGCGCGTGGCTGCGGTTGACCGCGCCGGGCTGCAGGGTGGCGAGGCTGACGGTGAGGTCCAGCGCCGGGTTGAGGGTCAGTGTGAGTATCCGTGCCATCAATGCATCTCCACCCGTGCGCGCACATCGGCGGCACTGCCCTGCACCAGCGCATCACGCGCCAGTTGCCGGGCCTGTTCAAAATTCAGTTCGCGCACCACCGCCTTGACCTCGGCAATGCTGCGCGCCGCCACGCTCAGTTCATCCACGCCCAGCCCCACCAGCACCGCCACCGCCTGGGGGTCGGCGGCCAGTTCACCGCAGATGCCCACCCACTTGCCGTGGGCATGTGCGGCGCGCACGGTGATGTCGATCAGCTGCAGCACCGCCGGGTGCAGGCCATCGGCCTGGGCCGACAGGCTCGGGTGGCCGCGGTCGATGGCCAGGGTGTACTGGGTCAGGTCGTTGGTGCCGACACTGAAGAAGTCCACCTCCGGCGCCAGCACCGGTGCCAGCAGCGCGGCCGAAGGCACCTCGATCATGATGCCCACCTGCAGGTCGCCGACCGGTATCTCCTGGCGCAGGCGCTCGACCATTGCTCGGGCCTGGCGCCACTCCTCCACCTGCCCGACCATCGGGAACATGATGCGCAGCGGTCGCTCGCCCGCCGCGCGCAACAGGGCGCGCAACTGGCTTTCCATGACCTGCGGCCATTGCAGGGTCAGGCGAATGCCGCGTACCCCCAGAAACGGGTTTTCCTCCTTGGCGATGGGCCAGTAGGGCAACGGCTTGTCGCCGCCCACATCCAGGGTGCGCACCACCAGCGGCCGGCCCTGCAGGCCGTCGAGCACACGGCGGTACTCGGCTTCCTGGGTGGCCTCGTCGGGCACCTGTGGATGGGCCATGAAGATCAGCTCGGTGCGCAGCAGGCCGATGCCTTCCGCGCCCAGGTCGATCACCTGTTCGATACCCGCGCTTTCACCGATGTTGGCGAACACTTCCACGGCATGCCCGTCGCAAGTCACGGCAGGTTCCAGGCGACGCGCCCGGGCCGCCTGCAGGCGCTGTTCGCGCTGCTCGCGCTCGGCCAGGGCGCGCTGCAGCTCGTCCGCCGCCGGGGCCACGGTCAGGCGCCCACGCTGGCCGTCCAGCAACAGCTCGGTGCCGGCGGCGATCAGCAGCACCGCCGCGCCGGCCCCCACCACCGCCGGGATGCCCAATGCCCGCGCCACGATCGCGCTGTGCGCGGTGGCGCCACCGCGTGCGGTGAGAATCCCGGCCACCCGCGCCGGATCGAGGCGCGCCACATCGGACGGGCCGACTTCGTCCATCACCAGCACATAGGGCTGTTGCGGCTCCGCCACCTCGGCGGCCCCGCACAGGGTGGCCAGCACACGGCGGCCCACGTCGCGCAGGTCGGCGGCGCGTTCGGCCAGCAGGGCGTCGTGCAAGGCCTCCTGCTGCCGCGCTGCGGCCTCGATCACGGTCATCCAGGCCGCTGGGGCGCTTTCGCCCTGGAGCAGGCGCAGCTCGACTTCATCGCCCAGCTCCGGGTCGCCGAGCATTTCCTGGTGAGTGACGAAGATCTCGCGGATGGCCTTGGCCGGGCTGCGCCGGATCAGCGCTTCGAGCTCACTGGCCACCGCGGCCAGGGCACGTTGCAGGCGGTCGCGCTCGATCACCGGCGACTCGCCCCGCAGCGGGTAGTCGAAATGGCGCAGCACCTGCACATGCGCCGGGCCGCAGGCGATGCCCGGCGATGCGGCCACGCCCTGGACCTGCGTGCCCGGCAGCGGCGCGCTCAGCACCGGCTCGAGCACCTGGGGCGCCGCTACCTCGCTCACCGGCGCCAGCGCCTCGACCGCTTCGCCCAGGCCGGCCTGCACCGCCGCCAGCAACGCCGGCAGCGCGCTGTCGGCAACGCTCGGCTCGGCGATGAACTCCAGTACCTGGCCACGGCGTGCGCCCAGGCTCAACAACTTGCTCAGGCTCTTGACCGACACGGCGGCCTCGCCGCTGTCGACCACGCGCACGCGCACCTCGCCCTCGAACGCCTTGGCCAGTTGCGCCAGCTCCTTGGCCGGGCGCGCATGCAGGCCGTGGGCATTGGCCAGGCCGACGCGAACGCTGGGCCAGTCGGCCGGCAGCTCGCCGCCCAGCACCTCCAGCACCGCACGGCTGCTGGTAGCGCGAAACAGCTCCTGCGCCCGACCTTCGATCAGCAGGGTACACAGGCGTTCGAGCAGGGCCTGGTGCGCCGCGCCCAGGCTGGCCAGGCAGAACAGGCCGTTGAGCGGCTGGCCCAGGTAGCGCAGCGGCTGCTGCGGGGTGACGAACGCCAGGCCCGGCTTGCGCACGGTCTGCTCGCTGTGCAGCCACCACAGGCCATCGCCCAGGGGCAGCGCCTCGACCTGCTGCAGCACGGCGGCAAAGCCATTGCCGGCGCAATCGGCGCGGCGCAGCAGGCGGGCGCCACGCCATACCAGCTCTTCGAAATCCTCGGCGGGCACACCCAGGCCGATCATCTGTGCATCCAGTGCCAGCTCCTGCGGCGCCCCCTGCAGCAGCTTGAGCAACGCCTCGGCGCTGCCAGCCCGGCGCAGCGCCTGGGCCAGGTCGGTCTCGCCCAGCGCGCGGGTGAGCAATTGCAGCAGGCGCAGGTGCTCGTCGGAGCGCGCGGCGATGCCGATGGCCAGGTACACGATCTGCCCGTCGCCCCAGTCCACGCCCTCGGGGAACTGCAACAGGCGCACGCCGGTGGCATGCACCAGCTCGCGGGTCTGCGGGGTACCGTGGGGGATGGCGATGCCCTGGCCGAGAAAGGTCGAGCCCTGGGCTTCACGCGCCTGCAGCCCGGCCAGGTAGCCCTCGGCCACCAGCCCGTCGGCCACCAGGCGCTCGGCCAGCAACTGCAGCGCGGCGGTCTTGTCCACGGCCGACTGGCCCATGGAAATCTGCTCTATGGTGAGCTCGAGCATGAACCTCTCCTTTGCAGCGCCGGGCCGGCGCCGAGGTATTGTTGTGAATTTAGCAGCACCCGACACTTCGCAGGGCCGGGCGCAGGCGAAGGCCACGGCAGAAAAATCGCCTGCTGAATCGTTTAACCTAGAATAGCGTGCACGTTACTCGATAACCTGCGAACAATGAAAGCCCCATTTTGTCGGACAATTGCGACAATGGTCGTCTGCGCCGATGCTTCGCAATCGGCGACAATACCCGGTCAGGCTCTGCAGCCAACCCCGGTAATAACAAGGAAAATTCGGTGAAACTCAGCGATATCGCCCGTCTGGCCGGTGTGTCCGTTACCACTGCCAGTTATGTCATCAATGGCAAGGCCGAACAGCAACGCATCAGCAGCAGCACGGTAGAGCGTGTGCGTGCGGTGGTCGAGGCCCATGGCTTCACGCCCAACCCGCAGGCGGCCGGGCTGCGCAGCCGTCACACGCGCACCCTTGGCTTCATCCTGCCAGACCTGGAAAACCCCAGCTATGCGCGCATCGCCAAGCAACTGGAGCAAGGCGCAAGGGCCCAGGGCTACCAGCTGCTGATTGCCAGCAGCGACGACCAGCCCGACAGCGAGCGCCAGTTGCAGCAGCTGTTTCGCGCACGGCGCTGCGACGCCCTGTTCGTCGCCAGTTGCCTGCCCGAAGACGACGACAGTTACCGCACGCTGCAGGCCAACGGCCTGCCGATCATCGGCATCGACCGCAGCCTGGACCCGGCGCAGTTCTGCTCGGTGGTCAGCGACGACGAGCATGCCAGCCTGCACCTGACCCGCAGCCTGCTCGACAGCGCCCCGGCGCATATCGCACTGATTGGCGCACGCCCGGAGCTGAGCGTCAGCCGCGCTCGCGCACGTGGTTTCGACCAGGCCCTGCAAGGCTTCGACGGACGGGCCAGCCAGCACCAGGGCGAAGCCTTCAGCCGCGAGTGCGGGCGCCGCCTGATGAGCGAGCTGCTGGCCGACCTGGGGCGCCTGCCCGACGCGCTGGTGACCACCTCCTATGTGCTGCTGCAAGGCGTGTTCGATGTGCTGCAGACCCGCCCGCCAGCATCGCGCAGCCTGCACCTGGGCACCTTCGGTGACAACCAGTTGCTGGACTTCCTGCCCCTGCCGGTCAACGCCATGGCCCAGCAGCACGGCCTGATGGCCGAAACCGCCCTGCGCCTGGCGCTGGAGGCGGTGGAGAAGCAGCACTACACGCCGGGTGTGCACGCAGTGGCGCGCACCTTCAAGCAACGCCTCTTCAAGGCCTGACCATGCGCCTGGTAGACACCCACACCCACCTGGACTTCCCCGACTTCGATGCCGACCGCAGCGAAGTGCTGGGGCAGGCGCGCCGCGCCGGGGTCGAGCGCATGGTGGTGCTGGGGGTGTACCAGGACAACTGGCAGCGGGTATGGGAGCTGGTCAAGAGCGATCCGCAGCTGTATGCGGCGTTCGGCCTGCACCCGGTGTACCTGGAACAGCATCGTCCGGAACACCTGCTGGCGCTGGGCGACTGGCTGAGCCGCCTGCGTGGCGACCGGCAGCTGTGCGCGGTGGGCGAGTTCGGCCTGGACTACTACGTGGCCGAGCTGGACCGCGAGCGCCAGCAGGCGCTGTTCGAGGCCCAGTTGCAGCTGGCGGCGGACTTCGACCTGCCGGCGCTACTGCATGTACGGCGCAGCCACGCCGACGTGATCGCCCGGCTCAAGCGCTTCAAGCTGGCGCGTGGCGGCATCGTGCATGCGTTTGCCGGCAGCTACGAGGAGGCCCGCGAGTACCGCCGCCTCGGGTTCAGGCTGGGGCTGGGCGGTGCGGCCACCTGGCCCCAGGCGCTGCGCCTGCGCAAGGTGCTGCCACGCCTGGGGCTGGACGGCGTGGTGCTGGAGACCGACTCGCCGGACATGGCCCCGGCGATGTACGCCGGGGTGCGCAACAGCCCTGTGCACCTGCCGCAGATTGCCGTGGCACTGGCTGAGGTGATGGGGGTTGCGCCCCAGGTGCTGGCCGAGGCCAGCACGCGCAATGCCTGCGAGCTGTTTGGCTGGTAATACCGGCCCTGCGCCTCGCCGGCGAAGGGCCCAGCCCTCGCTCAGACCCTGAACGCCCCGATCAACTGCTTCAACTCCATCACCTGCGCCGACAGCTGCCGGCTCGCATCTTCGGTCTGGTGCGCGCCCTCGGTGGTGTGCTCGGCCGCGCGGTTGATCTGCACGATGTTCAGGTCGATGTCATGCGCCACCGCCGTCTGCTGCTCCACCGCCGCCGCAATCTGCTGGTTCTGCTCCACGATGCTGCCCATCGCCCCCAGAATGTTGACCAGCGCCTGCTGCACCTGCTGCGACTGCCCCACGGTGCCCGCCGCCATCTGGTGACTGCTGTCCATCGCCCGCACCGCCGCCTCCACCCCACCCTGCAGGCGTGAGATCATCTGGTCGATTTCCTCGGTCGACTGCTGCGTGCGCTTGGCCAGCGTGCGTACCTCGTCGGCCACCACCGCGAAGCCACGCCCCTGCTCCCCGGCCCGCGCCGCCTCGATGGCGGCGTTGAGCGCCAGCAGGTTGGTCTGCCCGGCGATGCTCTTGATCACCTCCAGCACCTGGCTGATCTGCTGGCTGTCGCTGACCAGCTGGTTGATCACCCCCACCGACTGGTCGATTTCGGCCGCCAGCCCGGCAATGCTGCCCTGCTGCGACTCCACCAGCTCGCGCCCGCTGACCGTCTCGCGGTTGACCCCGTGGGCGCTGTTCACGGCTGCCGCAGCGCTGCGAGCCACTTCCTGGGCAGTGGCCGACATCTGGTTCATGGCCGTGGCCACCTGCTCGATCTGCCCACGCTGGCCGCTCACCGCCTGGTTGCTGCGCGCCGATACCGCATGCACCTGCTCGGCCTGGTGTTCCACCTCGGCCACCGTCTGCCCGACCCGCTCGATCAGGTCATGGATGCGCCGCACCGTGGTGTTGAACACCTCGCCCAGCTCGCCCAGCTCGTCGCGACTGCGGGCCTGGAAGGTCACCGTCATGTCGCCACCGGCCACCTTGTCCATCACCTTGCCCAGGGTACGCAGGGTGCTGCGGGTGGAGGCATAGAAGCCGCCATACAGGTAGCCGATCAGCATGAACACCGCCGCCAGGGCCAGCACCAGCAACACCATGTGCTGGCGGTAGTCGCCCAGGCGCGCCTGCAACTGCTGTTCGAGTACCTGCAGGGTGGCGCCATTGAGCAGGTAGGTCTGCTCGATCAGGCCGCTGACCTGCTGGTAGAACGCCGGCCACGGCGCATCGAGGGTATCGGCCATCACCACCTGGTCTTCGAGCAGCTCGCTGGCCTGCTTGAGCGACGCCTGGCTGCTGGCGGCCTGGCTGGCCAGCCGCGGCTCGTCGCCCAGGGCGTCCTGCAGGCGAATGGCGTAGTCGGCCGACAGCTTGTCGAGGCTTTTGAGCAATTCTTCGAAACGGGTACTGGCCGATGAGTTGAGAAACCCCTGGCCCAGCGAGTAAGCCCCGATTGCGCGGCCTTCACCCAGGGTCTGGGTGACCTGGGCGGTGACCGTGGTCAGCAGCTCGCCCATCTGGCGCACGCCGGCATCGCTGTCCTGGCCAAGGCCCGACTGGCTGACCACCAGCTTGCCAAGCAGCTGCGCCTGCGCCAGCAGGGCGTCGTACAGGGCTGCACGGGTCTGCAGCGAGGAGTCGGCTCGCGCCGCCTCGAGCCCTGCCAGCAACTCGTCGCGCCGGGCGGTGAAGGCCTGCACCTGGGCCGGGTCCTCGGTCATCGGGGCCAGCGCGGCCACGCGCTTTGCCACCTGCTGTTCCAGCGCATCGATGCGCGCCTCCAGGTCGTCGGCCTTGCCGGACTGCCCCAGCACCGCGTTGATCTGCACCAGGTTGCCCAGGCTCTCCAGATCACCGCGCACGGCCAGGCTCTCGCTCAGCAGGCCGAGGCTGTGCAGCTCCACACGGGTGGCGTGGAACTTGGCATAGGCGTCGCGCACCAGATAGAAATTGGTGACCAGCATGGGCAGAAAGAACAGCACGCTGATCAGGCTGAACTTCATGCCGAAGCTCAGCCGGTTCATCAATGCGATTGCCGGATACAAGAGGCGCTTCAAGGGTCGTCTCCTTTCGATTTCTTATTGTTTTCTGCGCAATAGCACTAGGCCACTGGCGATCGTCAGCAGCCTCTGTATAGCGCATATCGAAGGGAAGTTTTGTAACTTAAGGTTAACCACCAGTAGCGGCGGCCTGTAGGAACGAGCCGCCGTTGCGGCAGCCCGTTTACACGTTGTGAGTCAGCCGAGCACAGTCCACAGGGCAAAGCCCGCGTACCAGAGCACTGCGGCACGCAGCAGCAGTTCCCACAGGCTGTCGAGCCCGGTCAGGCCTTGCGGGCCGGCCTCGACGTCGGCGGGAATCTCCGCCGCTGCCGTGCCCGCCTGCTCCACCAGGCGCGGCGCACCGATGTGCCAGTTGAGCAGTTCGTGCAGCATCATGCGGCTGACCGCCACAAAGTTGCCCACCAGTGCAAAACTGGCGGCCAGTACCCGCACCGGCGCCCAGTCGAAGGCGTGGCGCAACTGCCGGGCGCGTTCCTGTACCGCCGGGTTGCCGGCCCGCTCGCCCGTCAGCGCCAGCAGCCGGTAAGCCAGCGCTGCAGCCGGGCCCAGCAGCACATACCAGAAGATCACCGCAAAGAAGCTCTGGTAGGCCTGCCACAGCAGGTGCCCCTGCACCTTCTGGATCAGGCCCTGGCTGTCGTCGGCCGTCACCCCCAGGTCGCGCTCGGCCACGTGCACGGCCGCCTGTTCATCGCCGCGTCGCCAGGCATCGCGAAACGGCCCCAGCGCCGCCTTCACATCGCCCCGGCCCAGGCTGTAGATCAGCACCAGCAGGTGCACCGGCAGGGCCAGCAGGCCATAGGCGACCGGGTCGAGCACGTGCAGCAGCAGCGCCAGTACCACTACTGGCAACAGCACCAGAATGCCCAGCACCCACCAGGGGTCGGCCTTGGGCCTGCGCTCCAGGCGGGCCAGTTCGGTGAGAAAAAAGCCGTCGCGTTGCAGGCGCTGGCGCAGCGCCGAGAACTTCTCGACCCACAGCACCAGCAGTAACACCAGAAAACTCATGATCTGTCCTCGTTGACGTGCAGGCTGGCGCGATAGCGTTCCCAGTCGAACGCCGGCCCCGGGTCGGTCTTGCGCCCCGGCGCAATGTCGCTGTGGCCGCGGATTCGCCCCGCGATGGGCCAGGCAGCCTGCAGTTGCAGGGTCAAGTGTTGCAGGGCAGTGTACTGGGCGTCTGTGAACGGCGTCTGATCGGTGCCTTCGAGTTCGATGCCCACGGAAAAGTCGTTGCAGCCCTCGCGGCCCTCGAAGCGCGATGCCCCGGCATGCCAGGCCCGGTCCAGGCACGAGACGAACTGGGTGACCCTGCCGTCACGCTCGATCAGAAAGTGCGCCGATACACGCAGGTCCTTGATCTGCTCGAAAAACGCATGCTCGGCGATGGGCAGGCGGTTCTGGAAGAACGCCTGCACCTTGCCGGTGCCGAACTGCCCGGGCGGCAGGCTGATGTTGTGGATCACCAGCAGGCTGATGGCTTCGCCCTCGGGGCGCGCGTTGAAGTTGGGGGAAGGGCAATGGGTGACGCCAGCGACCCAGCCAGTAGCGTGGTCAAGTTGCATAGAAGATCCTGAAGCATGAGGGCTCTGGCGCAGTATGCCCCGAGGAATCGACGGTTGTATCGTTAAAAAGTGCGGGCGCTCAGGGTTGGCGCTGGCGCAGTTGGCTGACCACCGAACCCAGTGCACGTTCGAACAGCTGGGTGGCATCGAGCAGGCGTACCTGGCCCTGGCTCAACGCCCCGGCAAGCCCCTGCTGCGACCATTCGCGCAGCTTGCGCCCGGTACGGTCGACGAACACGTAGGTGTGGGTGCTGTCGATGATCGCGATCAGCTTGCCGCGTACCGGCTCGTCATCCTCGTCGCGCAGCTCGATCCAGGCCCCCGGGCGCAGGTCGCGCACCTGGTGCAGCGCCGGGTCGTCGTCGGGCAGGCTGGAGCACAACCCGCCCGCTGCCACCGACTCCGGCCCCAGCAGCACGATGCGGTCACGCACCAGCACCCGCTCGATACGCGCCTGGCCGGGGTGCCCTGCCCCTTCCACAGCCTGCAGGTGCAGCGCTTCGAGCTGGGCGAAGAACTCGCTGGTGGCAAAGGGGTCGTAGGCAACCCGGGTCAACCCCTCGCGCAGGGCCTTGAGCAGGCCCGGCACCTGCTCCAGCAGCCGAGCACGGTCGTCGCCTGTGTGTGACTCGACGCTCCAGAGCAACAGGTCCATGTTGGCCAGCGCGTCCTGCCACTGGGTCGAACCCCGCCCATGCTTGAGGCAGGCCAGCAGCAGCACCTGGCTCCAGGCCTGCTCGATCACCCGTACCACGCCTTGCGGCAGGCACTTGCCGAGCAGGCGCAGGTTGAGTTCGCTTTCAACCTGCTGGCGCGCCAGCACGGTGCGTGCCCGGCCCTCTTCGGCATCGCGGGTGCGCTGTTCGAGCAACTCGGTACGGCGGCGCTCATCGGCACTGAAGGCAAGGAACTCGGCCAGCAGCTCGGCGAAGATCTGCGGGTCGTCGGCAAAATCGGTGAGCAGGCGCTGCACGATGGCCTCGACCCGCAGGTACAGCTCGTCGCGCTGCACGTCATCACGCGCGCCCCAGCCCATCGCCACTGCGGCAATCTCGTCGAGCAGGCGGCGCGCCGGGTGGGTGGCGCGGCTGAAGAAGCTCTTGTCGAGCAGCGCCACCTTGAGCATCGGGATCTGCAGGCGTGCGATCAACTGGCGCAGCGAATGCGGCAGGTTGCGATCGCCGAGGATGAAGTCGAAGAGCATGGCGATCAGGTTGATCACATCCTCATCGATCACCTCGACCCTGCGGTACTTGCCGCTTTGCACGCTGGCCCGGGTCAGCAGTTGCTCCAGCTGGTGGCGCAGGTCGAAGTCCTGCACCTCCCCCGCTGCCGGCACGAACTGCTGCAGGTGCGAGAGCAGGCGCAGCAGGTCCTGCCTGCTGATCGGCTGCACCCGGTCATAGGGCTCCAGGCGCGGGGCCACCCTACCGCGCACCGGGGACAACAGCACCTGCAGCGAGGCGAAGGCAGCCTGCGCCCCGGCATCGGCCATCAGCGGGGCTGGCTTGACCTCCGGATCGCCGGCCGGGTGCGCCGGTTCGGCCGCCGGGGTGCGCCAGCCCGGCGCGCTCTTGAGGTCGGGCAGGATCCCGGTGGCGCTCAACAGCTGGTTGGCTTCGCCGTACAACTGGCCGACGTCGCACAGCACGTAACGCTCGAACAGCTTGAGCAGTATCAGCTTGACCTTGATGCCCACGCCCAGGCTGCGCCCGGCCTGCAGAAAGTACTCGCACAGCAGCGCCGGCCCCAGCGGGTTGGCGCGATCGTCCAGGCGCTGGCTGATCAGGCTGTTCATGCGCAGGGTCAGCTGGCCGAGGGCGAAACCGTCACGCGTGGCCACGCGGGCCACCATCGTCTCCACGGCCTGGGCCCGCTCACGCGCATCGTCGGCCATCAGCGCCTGCCTGTCGTAGCCACGGCGCGCCAACGGCGCGGTCGGGTCGTTGCCGGCAATATCGATGAAGGCGTCATAGAACAGGTCGAGGAAGGCACGCTCGATGCTCTTGCGCTTGAGGCGCAGGTCGCGCATCGCTTCGAAGAACAGGCTGCGGTCATGGTTGTCGGAGGCCGTGTCGGCCATTTCGAAGAGCGTGTCGTCGGCGTTGTCGAACAGCCCCTGCAGCGCCTGGCGCAGGTGCTGCGCTGCCTTGTCGCGCACTTGCAGCAGGATGACCGGCAGACGAGCGAACGGCGTGCGTGACGCCTGATCGGTGGTCGCCTTGAACGGCACCACCTTCCCGTCATTGGGCATCCCGGTCTCCTTGCTGGGTTGGCTACGAAGTGGATTGAATGGCTGTCAAAGTCATGACGCCAATTACAAGGCGCGCATTATCTGGCAAAAACGCGCGGCCTGCCAGCGAACTGTGCAGTACGTTTCGGCCAGCCTGTGGATAGACCGCCATGGGGCGCAAATGCTCATTTGCTGCGACCAAAGGCGGATTGCTGCACGCCCGCCCCGGGCTGCCCTATAATCGCGGCCACCTAGCTTGTGGAGCCCACCATGCCGAATCTACGCCTCGCCGACCTGACCGCCGAAATCGAAGCCAACGTGCGCCGTGCGTTGCTCGAAGATGTCGGCAGCGGCGACATCACCGCCCAGCTGATTCCTGCCGAGCGCCTGGCCAAGGCCACCATCATTACCCGCGACGACTGCGTGATCAGCGGCACGGCCTGGGTGGACGCGGTGTTTCGTCAGCTCGACCCGCGGGTGGCGGTGCACTGGCAGGTCAAGGACGGCGACCGGGCCACGGCCAACCAGGCACTGTTCCACCTGGAAGGGCCGGCCCGCTCGCTTCTGACCGGCGAGCGCAGCGCGCTGAACTTTTTGCAGCTGCTGTCGGGGGTGGCCACCCATGCGCGGCACCTGGCCGACCTGGTGACCGATACCCAGGTCAAGCTGCTGGATACGCGCAAGACCCTGCCGGGCCTGCGCCTGGCGCAGAAGTACGCAGTGACCTGCGGCGGCTGCCACAATCATCGCATCGGCCTGTACGACGCGTTTCTGATCAAGGAAAACCACATTGCCGCCAGCGGCGGGATTGCCGAAGCGATCGCTGCGGCGCGCCGCATTGCGCCGGGCAAACCGGTGGAAATCGAGGTGGAGAGCCTGGATGAACTGCAGCAGGCGCTGGAGGCCGGGGCCGACATCGTCATGCTCGACGAGCTGAACCTGGACGAAATGCGCGAGGCGGTGCGCCTCAATGCCGGCAAGGCCAAGCTGGAAGCCAGCGGCGGGATCAGCGAAAGCACGTTGCGCGCAATTGCCGAGACGGGGGTGGACTACATCTCGATCGGGGCAATGACCAAGGATGTGAAGGCAGTGGACCTGTCGATGCGCCTGAGCCTGTAAGAAACATCGCCGGCAAGGCCGGCTCCTACAGGGTTGTGCATGAACCTGTAGGAGCCGGCCTTGCCGGCGAAGGGGCCAATCAGAACGAAGCGTTCTGCAGGCCGTCCAGGTAACGCTCGACATCCAGTGCCGCCATGCAGCCGGCACCGGCCGAGGTGATTGCCTGGCGGTACACGTGGTCGGCCACGTCGCCGGCGGCGAATACGCCCTCGATGCTGGTGGCGGTGGCATTGCCGTCACGCCCGCCGTTGACCACCATGTAGCCATCCTTGAGCGCCAGCTGGCCTTCGAACAGCGAGGTGTTGGGGGTGTGACCGATGGCGATGAACACGCCGTCGACCTTCACTTCATCGAAGCTGCCGTCGTTGTTCTTCAGGCGCGCACCGGTCACACCCATGTTGTCGCCCAGCACTTCGTCCAGGGTGGCGTTGAGCTTGAGCTCGATCTTGCCTTCGGCCACGCGGGCGTGCAGCTTGTCGATCAGGATCTTCTCGGCGCGGAAGGTCTCGCGGCGGTGCACCAGGGTCACCTTGCTGGCGATGTTGGCCAGGTACAGGGCTTCCTCGACGGCAGTGTTGCCACCACCGACCACGGCCACCGGCTTGTTGCGGTAGAAGAACCCGTCACAGGTCGCGCAGGCCGAAACGCCCTTGCCCATGAACGCCTCTTCCGACGGCAGGCCCAGGTAGCGCGCGCTGGCGCCGGTGGCGATGATCAGTGCGTCGCAGGTGTAGGTGGCGCTGTCGCCCTTGAGGGTGAACGGCTTGTTGGCCAGGTCCACGGCGTTGATGTGGTCGAACACCACTTCGGTCTCGAAACGCTCGGCATGCTCCTGCATGCGCTGCATCAGCGCAGGGCCGGTCAGGCCATGTGCATCGCCCGGCCAGTTGTCGACTTCGGTGGTGGTGGTCAGCTGGCCGCCAGCCTGCATGCCGGTGATCAGCAGCGGCTTGAGGTTGGCACGGGCCGCGTACACGGCGGCGCTGTAACCGGCAGGGCCGGAACCGAGAATGATCACTCGCGAATGACGAACTTCAGACATGAAACGCTCCTGTCGAGCTGGCGAGCCAGCCACATGACGCCGGGGGCACCGGCTGGAATAAAAAAGAACCCGCGAAGCACTTGGGGAAGGCTTTTGGCCGCAGGTTCTGGAAACCGTGAAATTGGTGCGACTGTAACGAGGAGGCAGAGATTAAGGAAATATCCTTAGACAATCCACCTTATAGACGACCTCTATTCACCTGCCGAGCACCGGCCGCTTTGCCTATTAAATGATCGACAGGGTTTTGTTACCGGGGGTTGCGCGCATTTCGCCGCGCTTTCGCCCAGGCGTCAAACTCGGTAAGGTCGGCGCGTTTACCACCGCTCGGAGCCTTTTATGCAAGCCCCTGTCCTGTCTGGCCCCCAATACCTGCGCGAGGGCCTGAAACTGGTCCTGAGCCCGGGCCTGCGCCTGTTCGTGCTGCTGCCGCTGGCGGTCAACCTGCTGCTGTTCGTGGGCCTGATCTATTTTGCCGGTCACCAGTTCAGCCTGTGGGTGGACTCGCTGATCCCGACCCTGCCGGGCTGGCTGAGCTTTCTCAACTATGTGCTGTGGCCGCTGTTCGTGGTGCTGGTGGTGCTGATGGTGTTCTTCACCTTCACCATGCTGGCCAACATCATCGCGGCACCGTTCAACGGTTTTCTGGCCGAAAAGGTCGAGGTGGTGGTACGTGGCACCGACCCGTTCCCGGCCTTCAGCTGGGGCGAACTGGCCGCCATGGTGCCGCGCACCCTGAGCCGCGAACTGCGCAAGCTGGGCTACTTCGTGCCGCGCGCCCTGGCGCTGTTCATCCTGTCGTGGATCCCGGTGGTCAACATCGTGGCCGCACCGCTGTGGCTGCTGTTCGGTGTCTGGATGATGGCCATCCAGTACATCGACTACCCGGCAGACAACAACAAGATGAGCTGGCAGGACATGCTCGCCTGGCTGCGTGCCAAGCGCTGGCAGAGCCTGGGCTTTGGCGGCTCGGTGTACCTGGTGCTGCTGATCCCGTTCGTGAACATCGTGATGATGCCTGCCGCCATCGCCGGTGCCACGCTGTTCTGGGTACGCGAACGCGGCTGACGGTTGCCGGGGCGACGGTGGCGACGGTGCAAGGCCGCCGCCACCGCGCCGTCAGGGCGCCAGCTGGTTGGAGAACTGGCCGACCGCGTCCACCACCTTCTGCGCCCCGTCCTGAATCTCGACGATCACCGTACCGGTCTGCCCGGCCAGCGACAGGCCCTCTTCGGCCTGGCGCTTGCTGTTGTCGATGATGTCGACCGCCGCCTTGGCCAACTGGGCGTTCTGCTGCACCACCCGGGCGATTTCCTCGGTGGCGGTGCTGGTGCGCGAGGCCAGTTGCCGCACCTCGTCGGCCACCACCGCAAAACCCCGGCCCTGCTCGCCGGCACGCGCGGCTTCGATGGCCGCATTGAGCGCCAGCAGGTTGGTCTGCCCGGCAATGTCGCTGATGGTCTTGATGATCGAACCGATCACCTGGGACTGCTTGTCCAGCGCCTCGATGCCGTCGGCGGCCTGCTGCATGTACGTCTCCAGGCCACGCATGACCTCGACCGTCTGAGTCACCACCTCGGTGGCGCGACGTGCACTGGAGTCGGTGTCCAGGGACGTGGTGTAGGCGATGTCGGCGGCGTGGGCCACCGCCGCTTCCTGGTTGACCTGGTCGGTGATCACGGTGGCGAACTTGACCACCTTGTACAGCACGTCATGGGCGTCGATGATCGGGTTGTACGACGCCTCCAGCCAGACCACGCGGCCATGGGCATCGATGCGCTTGAAGCGCTCGGCCACGAACTCGCCACGGCGCAGTTTTTCCCAGAACTGCTGGTAATGCACCGAGTTGTACTCTTCCGGCTCGCAGAACATGCGGTGGTGCTTGCCGCGCACCTGCTCCAGGGAATAGCCCATGGTCTTGAGGAAGCGATCGTTGGCAGCCAGCACCTCGCCATTGAGGTTGAACTCGATCACTGCCGTGGAGCGCATCAGGGCCTTGATCAGGCTCTCGTGCTCGCGTGACGTCTCGATGGTGCGGGTCAGGTCGCTGGAGTGCAGGGTGAAGTAGCGCAGGCGCCCGTCACTGCCCTTGACCGGCTGCAGGATCGAGCGCAGCCAGGCTTCCTCGCCGTTGCCGCGCAGCAGGCGAAACGCGCCGTTGAGGTGCTCGCCGCGGTTGATCGCCTGTTTCATGCGCTGGTAGAAATCCAGCGGCTTTACATGCGCCGGCACGATCTCTTCGATGTTGCGGCCCAGCAGCTGCTGGCTGCTGTAGCGCATCTCTTTCTCGAAGTTGCCGTTGACCGCTTCGATGCGGCCCTGGGGGTCCAGTTGCAGCACCAGCATCTCGCTGTCCAGGCTGCACTTGACCTGCTCCATGGTCATCAGCTCTTCGCGCAGCCTGGCATTTTCTTGTTTCAGTTTGCTGTTGAACATCACCGCTCCTGGAGCGAAAGTCTCATTCGAATGCAACTTCATCGGCTGGCGATGCGGCATTCTTGAGGCGCTGGCCAAGCTTATTTTCACAGCGCAAAAGCGCCAATGATCGGGCGTCATGTATCCGTCATTTTGCTGTCATCCGGGCGCAATCGGCACCTCGGAAAATCCTCCCATGACCAGTCCCGCCGCCCTGCACATCACCCTTGTCAGCGAAACCTTCCCACCCGAAATCAATGGCGTGGCCAACACCCTTGGCCGCCTGCACGAAGGCCTGCGCCTGCGCGGCCACCGGGTGGAGCTGGTGCGCCCGCGCCAGGCCGGCGATGCCGCCGGCCCTGCGCAGGCCGACCTGCTGTTGTGCCGTGGCTGGCCCCTGCCCGGCTACCCCGGCCTGCAGTGGGGGCAGGTGTCGATGCACAAGCTGCTGCGCCGCTGGCGCCGCGACCGCCCAGACGTGCTGTACATCGCCACCGAGGGGCCACTGGGCCTGAGTGCACTGCGGGCGGCGCGGCGCCTGGGCATCGCGGTGGTCAGCGGCTTTCACACCAACTTCCAGCAGTACTCCGGCCAGTACGGCTTCGGCCTGCTCACGCGGCTGGTCACCCGTTACCTGCGCGGCTTCCACCATCGCTGCCACAGCACCCTGGTGCCCAGCGTCAGCCAGCGCCTGGAGCTGCAGCGGCGCGGCTTCGAACGCCTGACCCTGCTGTCGCGCGGGGTCGACAGCAGCCTGTTCAACCCGGCCCGGCGCCGCCAGAGCTTGCGCGACCAGTGGGGCCTTGGGCCCGACGACATCGCCCTGCTGCATGTGGGGCGCCTGGCCACCGAGAAGAACCTGGGCCTGCTCGGCCAGTGCCTGGACGCCCTGCGCAAGGCCTACCCCCTGCGCAACCTGCGCCTGATCGTGGTGGGGGACGGCCCGCAGCGCGGCGCACTCGAGCAGCAGTTGCCAGGTGCAGTGTTCTGCGGGGTACAGCGCGGCGAATGCCTGGCCGAACACTACGCCTCGGGGGATATCTTCCTGTTCCCGAGCCTGACCGAAACCTTCGGCAACGTGGTGCTGGAGGCGCTGGCCTCCGGCCTTGGGGTGGTGGCCTACGACGAGGCCGCAGCAGCCCAGCACATTCGTCATGGGCACAGTGGCGCACTGGCCATGCCGGGGGATGCAGAGGCCTTCATCGATGCCGCCAGCTGGCTGCTGGAAGACAGCGAGACCTTGCGCCGGGTGCGCCTCAATGCCCGCCAGCATGCCAGCCGCCAGGGCTGGCCGGCCATCGTCGAACAGTTCGAGGCGCACCTGCGCGGCGCCTGCGAACAGGCACCGGCACCGTCTCAGCGCCGCGTCGATGCGGCGCTGCTGGTCAAGCCAGGCTCGTCAGCGCCTCGCGGCTGAACGGCAGGATGTCCTGCTCGCGCCCCTCACGCACCTTGGCCGCCCACTGGGCATCCACCAGCAAGGCACGCCCTACGGCCACCAGGTCGAACTCCTGGTCGCCCAGGCGCTGCAGCAGTTTCTCCAGGCTGGCCGGTTGCGCCACCTTGTCGGTGTCGACCATGAACTGCAGAAACTCCCCATCCAGGCCCACGCTGCCCACGGTGATGGTGGGCTTGCCGGTGAGCAGGCGGGTCCAGCCAGCCAGGTTCAGGTCCGAGCCTTCGAACTCAGGCTCCCAGAAGCGGCGCGTGGAGCAGTGGAAGATATCCACACCGGCGTCGGCCAGCGGGCGCAGGAACTCGCCCAGCGCCTCGGCGTTGTCGACCAGGCGGGCGCTGTAGTCCTGCTGCTTCCATTGCGAGAAGCGCAGGATGATCGGAAAGTCCGGGCCTACGGCGGCGCGTACCGCCTGCACCAGCTCGATGGCAAAGCGCGAGCGGCCGGCCAGGTCGCCGCCGTACTCATCGCTGCGCTGGTTGCTCGTGGCCCAGAAGAACTGGTCGATCAGGTAGCCGTGTGCGCCATGTATCTCGACGCCATCCATGCCGATGGCCTTGGCATCGCGGGCAGCCTGGGCGAACGCCTCGATCACGTCGCGGATGTCGGCATGACTCATGCCGTGCACCACCACCTGGCCATCCTTGAGTTTTTCGCTGGGGCCGTAACCCGGCACGCTGGCGTCCGGCTCGGTACCCAGGCGGCGCACGCTGCCCACGTGCCACAGTTGCGGCACGATCCTGCCGCCTTCGGCGTGTACGGCATCGACGACCTTCTTCCAGCCCGCCAGGGCATCTTCACCATGAAAGCGCGGCACGTTGGGGTAACCGTTGGCGGCCGGGTGGTCGACGGTAGTGCCTTCGGTGATGATCAGGCCGACATCGGCAGCGGCGCGGCGGCGGTAATACTCGACCACCTGCGCATGAGGCACACCGCCGGGGCAGAAGGTTCGGGTCATCGGTGCCATGACCACACGGGTCGGCAGCTCGAGGGCGCCCAGCTTGAAGGGGGTGAACAGGGCTTGAGCAGGCATTCGGCGCTCCTGGGAAAGGGATGGCGCCTGAGCATAGGGCGGGATTGTCGCTGACCCCAGTACTATTGATAGCGGTGATCGGGGTGGATTTTTCGCCGGCAAGGCCGGCTCCTGCATACGACGGTGCATCCATTGCAGGAGCCGGCCTTGCCGGCGAAGGGGCACGTCAGGCCAAGGCTTTCTCGATAGCCTGCACCACCGTGGCATCATCCGGCGCAGTACGCGGCGCAAAGCGCGCCAGCACGCGGCCGTCCTTGCCTACCAGAAACTTCTCGAAGTTCCAGGTGATATCCCCCGGGAACTCGGCGCCTTCACCGGCCAGCAGGCGGTACAGCTGATGCCGCTCCGGGCCGTTGACCTCCAGCTTGCTGCCCAGCGGGAAACTCACCCCGTAGTTCAGGCTGCAGAACTGGGCGATCTCCTGCTCGCTGCCCGGCTCCTGCCCGGCAAACTGGTTGCACGGCAGGCCCAGCACGCTGAAGCCCTTGTCCTTGTAATGCTGGTAGAGATTCTCCAGCGCCGCATATTGCGGGGTCAGGCCACATTTGGAGGCGACATTGACCACCAGCACCACCTGCCCCTTGAACGGCGCCAATGGCAACTCCTGGCCATCCAGCGCCTGCAATTTCAGGTCGTGAAATGCACTCATGACGTACTCCCCTTTCCAGTTCCCGGCCAGTTACCGGCATCGGTCCCGGCTGGCGCAACAAATGCTGCCCACTAAAAAAGCGCCCGGCCAAGCCGTCTGCCTCCTGGGAGAACACGACAGACTTGCCCGGGCGCCTTAGCGACCTTCTGAGCTTAGCGCAGAAATCAGTGCTGATGGCCACCTTCGCCATGCACGTGACCATGGGCGATTTCTTCTTCGCTGGCATCACGCACGGCAACGACCTTGACCTTGAAGTTCAGGCGCTGGCCAGCCAGTGGGTGGTTGCCGTCGACGGTCACGTCGTCGCCGTCCAGGTCACGGATGGTCACGATCTGCATCTGGCCATCAGGCGCGGACGCGTGGAACTGCATGCCCACTTCCAGCTCGTCGACACCTTCGAACATGCTGCGGTTCAGGGTGCTGACCAGTTCGGCCAGGTATTCGCCGTAGGCGTCTTCCGGCTCGATGGCAACGTCCAGCTCGGCGCCGGTATCCTTGCCTTCCAGGGCTTTTTCCAGGCCCGGAATGATGTTGCCTGCACCGTGCAGGTAAACCAGCGGCGCGCCGCCGTTGGAGCTATCGATGACCTCACCAGCGTCGTTGGTCAGGGTATAGTCGATGGAGACAGCCTTGTTGGCGGCGATCGGCATGGGGCGAGACCTTTTGCATAAGAATGTAGAACGAACAAGTGTAACCAACGCATCGCCTGAAAGCGAACGCAACCCGGACAAACGGGAAGCCGCTTTTCCCAGCCGGGTGCTGGGTTTTCATCAGGACGAGCATGGCCACTGGGTGGTCGAACTGTCGTGCGGGCATACCCAGCACCTGCGCCACGAACCGCCGTGGCAGTCGCGTGGCTGGGTGCTGGACGCAGACCTGCGCCAGCAACGAATCGGCCAGCCATTTGCCTGCGGCTGGTGCGCTCAGGGGGTCGATAGCGCTACCCTTGGCAATTGATTCTTTTGCAACAGCTCACTTCGAGAAGCTCGCATGCAGACATTTTTCATCGCGCCGACCGACTTTGGTGTCGGCCTGACCTCCATCAGCCTGGGCCTGGTGCGCACACTGGAACGCGCCGGACTCAAGGTCGGCTTCTTCAAGCCGATCGCCCAGCCCCACCCCGGCGACACCGGCCCGGAACGCTCCACCGAACTGGTCGCCCGCACCCACGGCCTCAAGCCGCCGCAACCGCTGAGCCTGGCGCATGTGGAACGCATGCTCGGCGATGGCCAGCTGGACGAACTGCTCGAAGAGATCATCACCCTGTACCAGCAGGCCTGCATCGGCAAGGACGTGCTGGTGGTCGAGGGCATGGTGCCGACCCGCCATGCCAGCTACGCCGCACGGGTCAACCTGCACCTGGCCAAGAGCCTGGACGCCGAGGTGATCCTGGTGTCGGCGCCGGAAAACGACGTGCTGGCCGAGCTGTCGGGCCGTGTCGAGCTGCAGGCCCAGCTGTTCGGCGGCCCGCGCGACCCCAAGGTGCTGGGCGTGATCCTCAACAAGGTGCGCAGCGACGAACCGATGGACACCTTCGCCAGCCGCCTGCAGGAGCATTCGCCCCTGCTGCGCAGCGGCGAGTTCCGCCTGCTGGGCTGCATCCCGTTCCAGGCCGGGCTCAACGACCCGCGCACCCGCGACGTGGCCGAGCTGCTCGGTGCCCAGGTACTCAACGCCGGCGACTACGAAACCCGGCGCATGAACAAGATCATCATCTGCGCCCGCACCGTGGCCAACACCGTGCCGCTGCTCAAGCCCGGCACGCTGGTGGTGACCCCGGGTGATCGCGACGACATCATCCTGGCCGTCAGCCTGGCGGCGATCAACGGTGTGCCACTGGCCGGCCTGCTGCTGACCAGCGACAGCAAGCCCGACCCGCGCATCCTCGAACTGTGCCAGGGCGCCCTGCTGGCCGGCCTGCCGGTGCTGTCGGTGAGTACCGGCTCCTACGACACCGCCAACCAGCTGAACCAGTTGAACAAGGAAATCCCGGTGGACGACCGCGAGCGCGCGGAGATCATCACCGACTTCGTGGCCAGCCACCTGGATGCCGACTGGCTCAACCAGCGCTGCGGCACCCCGCGCGAGATGCGCCTGTCGCCTGCGGTGTTCCGCTACCAGCTGATCCAGCGTGCCCAGCAGGCCAACAAGCGCATCGTGCTGCCCGAAGGCGCCGAGCCGATGACCGTGCAGGCTGCCGCCATCTGCCAGGCCCGCGGCATCGCCCGCTGCGTGCTGCTGGCCAGGCCCGAGGACGTACAGGCAGTGGCCCGCGCCCAGGGCATCAGCCTGCCCGAGGGGCTGGAGATTCTGGACCCGGACCTGATCCGCGAGCGCTACGTCGAGCCTATGGTCAGCCTGCGCAAGAGCAAGAGCCTGAACGCGCCGATGGCCGAGCAACAGCTCGAAGACCCGGTGGTGATCGGCACCATGATGCTGGCCCTGGACGAGGTCGACGGCCTGGTCTCGGGCCTGGTGCACTCCACCGCCAACACCATCCGCCCGGCCCTGCAACTGATCAAGACCGCCCCCGGCTGCAGCCTGGTGTCGTCGGTGTTCTTCATGCTGTTCCCCGAGCAGGTGCTGGTGTATGGCGACTGCGTGATGAACCCGCACCCCACTGCCGGCGAGCTGGCCGAAATTGCCCTGCAAAGCGCCGATTCGGCCGAAGCCTTCGGCATTACCCCGCGGGTGGCGATGATCAGCTATTCCAGTGGCGATTCGGCCAGCGGCGAAGAGGTCGAGAAGGTGCGCGAGGCCACCCTGCTGGCCCAGGAAACCCAGCGTGGCCTGCAGATCGATGGGCCGTTGCAGTACGACGCCGCCGCCAACCAGGACATCGCCCGCCAGCTGGCGCCCAACAGCAAGGTGGCCGGACGCGCAACGGTGTTCGTGTTCCCCGACCTGAACACCGGCAACACCACCCACAAGGCCGTGCAGCGCAGCGCCGATTGCGTGAGCCTGGGGCCGATGCTGCAGGGCCTGCGCAAGCCGGTCAACGACCTGCCGCGTGGCGCCCAGGTCGACGACATCGTCTACACCATTGCCCTGACCGCGATTCAGGCCAACCGCTCGCTGGATAACTGACCATGCTCGCTTTTCTGCCCGCGCCCGTGCGCGGAGTCATCGGCTCGCTGCTGCTGGCCGCCAACACCATCCTGTGCTGCACACCGCTGTTCATCGTCAGCCTGTTCAAGCTGTGCCTGCCCTTTGCCGCCGCGCAGCGCGTCACCGACGAACTGATGCGGCACATCCACGAAGCCTGGATCAGCAACAACAAGGGCTGGATGAACCTGGTCGGGCGCACCCGCTGGGACATCCAGGGGCTGGCCGGGCTGGACTACCAGCACAGCTACCTGGTGACCAGCAACCACCAGAGCTGGGTGGACATCATGGTGCTGCAATACGTGCTCAACCGGCGTATCCGACCGCTCAAGTTCTTCCTCAAGCAGGTGCTGATCTGGGTGCCGGTGATCGGCCTGGCCTGGTGGGCGCTGGGCTTTCCGTTCATGAAGCGCTACAGCAAGGCCTATCTGGCCAAACACCCAGAAAAACAGGGCAAGGACCTGCAGACCACACGCCGTACCTGCGCCAGGTTCCGTGGCAAGCCCACGGCGATCTTCAACTTTGCCGAAGGCACGCGTTTCACCCCCGCCAAGCATGCCGAACAGGGTTCGCCGTTCCGGCACCTGCTCAAACCCAAGGCGGGCGGCATTGCCTTCGTGCTGGATGCGATGGGCGAGCAACTGGAGTCGATCATCAACGTGACGATCCATTACCCGCAGGGCACACCGGGCTTCTGGGACCTGCTGTGCGGGCGAGTGGCGCGGGTGGAGGTGACGTTCGAGGCGCTGGCGATTCCCAAGGAATTCCTGGGACGCAGCTACGACCAGGATGAAGCCTACAGGCTGGCGTTCCAGCAGTGGATCAACCGGTTGTGGGAAGAGAAGGATGAACGGCTGGAGCGGATGCGCCAGCAGTGAGCCCTTCGCCGGCAAGGCCGGCTCCTACAACGGCGTGAGTCCCCTGTAGGAGCCAGCATTGCTGGCGAAAAGATTTACTGGTACTGCTGGCCAGGGATCGGCTTGAGGTTCACCTCCACCCGACGGTTCTGCGCACGCCCGTTGGCATCGGCGTTGCTCGCGATCGGCTGGTCCGGGCCCAGGCCACGCGCACTCACGCGCGAAGGGTCGACGCCCTGGGAGGTCAGGTAGGTGCTCACGGCCTGTGCACGACGCTGCGACAGGTCCATGTTGTGCTGGCGACTGCCGGTGCTGTCGGTGAAACCGACCACTTCGATGGTGTTCTGGTTGAACTGCTTGAACGAGTTGGCCAGGTTGTTCAGCGGCGCGTAGAAGCTTGGTGCAATGCTCGCCGAGTCGGTGGCGAAGGTGATGTTGCCCGGCATGATCAGCTTGATCTGGTCGCCTTGACGCTGCACTTCGACACCGGTGTTGGCCATGCTCTCGCGCAGTGCCGCTTCCTGGCGGTCGGCGTAGTAGCCGTAGCCGGCGGCGGCGGCGCCCACCGCGGCGGCGCCGATCAACGCACCCTTGCCACGGTTGTTGTGGTCGATGGCGGCACCGGCAACGGCACCGGCCAATGCGCCCAGGCCGCCGTACTTGGCGGTCTTGCTCATCCCGGTGGAGCCTTGCGCCTGGCCCTGGTTGTCATAGGGGTTCTGACTGGCGCAGCCAGTCATCAGGGCAGCAGCAGTAGCGACGATAATCAGACGACGCATGGTGAACATGGACAAGCTCCTACAGAATTCGTGTATGCAGCGGACCGACGGCGGTTCCCTGCCAGGCTTGGAACGCGAGCTGCGATAAAAATTCCCTCGGGACAAACTGTAGTCTACTGGCTGCCACGGTAAACCCGAAAAGTGCGAAGCCGGCGGCCCCCCCAAACAAACAGGATGTTCATCACGCGCACCGGTCAGAACCGAGTGCACGTCTGCGCCCTGCAAATTCGACGCTGTTCACCCCATGCGCTGCAACCGGAAACCTCCTACACCCGTTACAAAAATGACGTCAATTAGCCATCACCTCGACGCTTTTTTGCAGTATCCTGCGCCGCGTTTGTAGGAAACAGACGTTCTTTTTGCATAACGAGTGATGGATCACCCTCATGCTCTACCTCTTCCGTCGCCTGGCTTTCGGCCTGGCGCTGCTGCCGTTTTTCGCCTCGGCCGACCCGCTGCAAACCCCAGGCGACCGCGACCTGATCCGCGACCGCCAGGAGCGGCTGCTGCAAGAACAGCGCAAACGCCTGCAGGAGCTGCAAAGCCTCCCAGGCAGGGCTGCGCCCCAGGTGCCAGCCAGCACACCTGAAGACACCCGTTGCTTTACCATCCGTCACATAGTGCTCGAGGGCGCCGAGCACCTGGGCGAGCGCGAGCAGCGCCGTCTGCTCGAACCCTACGAAGGCCAGTGCCTGGGTGTCGGCCAGCTCAATGCGCTGCTCAAGGTGGTCACCGATCACTACCTCAACCGTGGCTACATCACAACCCGCGCCTACCTGCCCCAGCAGGACCTGTCCTCCGGCACCCTGCAGATCACTGTCGTCGAAGGGCGCCTGGACGGCCTGGACAGCTCCAGCCTGGCCAGCCCGCGCGAGCTGGCCATGGCCTTCCCCGGCACCACCGGCGAGGTACTGAACCTGCGCGAACTGGAGCAACTGGTCGACCAGCTGACCCGCCTGCCCTCGCGCCAGGCGCAACTGGAACTGGTGCCGGGCGACGAGGTGGGCAGCAGCCGGGTGCAGTTGCAGGGGCAGCGCGACAAGCCCTGGCGCGTGTCGGCCACGCGCAACAATGACGGCGACCGCAGCAGCGGTGAACAGCAGATGGGCCTGGGCCTGGACTGGGACAGCCCACTGGGCCTGGCCGATCAGTTCAGCCTGAGGGCCAATCAGGACGCGGTCAGCGACCACTGGCGCCACTCCGACAGCCAGTACCTGAACTACAGCGTGCCATGGGGCTGGTGGACCTTCACCTACAGCTACAACCAGAGCTACTACCGTACCCGCGACGATTCCAGCGGCTTTCCCTTCAAGCTCGATGGCGACAGCCAGATGCACCAACTGCGCGTCGAGCGCGTGATACACCGCGATGCCCTGAGCAAGACGGCGGTCAACCTCGGCATCAGCCACCTGCGTACCAACAACTACCTGGACGACAGCCTGATCGACGTGTCGAGCACGCGCCTGAGCGAAAGCCAGCTGGGCGTGAACCATGGACGGCGCATCGGCACCGCCTTCCTCAACCTCGACGCCGGCTGGCAGCAAGGCATCGGCGCCTTCGACGCCCAGGGCGCGGGCGACCCGCACGGCACCGAACCGGTTGCCCGCTACAACAAATACAGCCTGACCCTGAGCTACCTGCAGCCGTTCACCCTGTGGGGCGAAGCCTTCAGCTTCGACAGCCTGGCCACCGGCCAGCGCAGCGAAGACCCGCTCTACAGCCCGCAGCGCATCAGCGTGGGCGGGCTCAACTCGGTACGCGGGTTCAAGCAGCAGACCCTCACCGGCAACAGCGGCGGCTACTGGCGCAACCAGTTGCGCTGGCGTCGCCCGGTGAGCTGGGCGCCCTTGCAGCCCTTCGTGCAGGAGTACGGCGCGGCACTGGCCTACGACGTGGGCGTGATAAAGGGCGACCACAACAACCCCGACACCCATGGCCGCCTGAGCGGCAACGCCGTGGAACTGAACCTGCGCGGGCAGTACTTCGCCGCCAGCGTCAGTTTTGCCCGCTCGTTGCAGCGGCCCGACAGCCTCGAACGTCGTGAACACCCGATCTACGTGCGCATGGACGCGTTCTTCTGACCGGCCCCCCAGCCGATTAACGTGCCCTGATGGAGGGGCACCGATTTTCCGGAGTTTTGACATGGACGCCCGCAGCCCGTTGAACCAGTACCTGGCCCTGATCGTTGCCGGGGTCATGTTCCTCAACCCGATCGTCGCCACCGCCGCGCAGGTTACCGTGGATGCGGCGGCCAAGGCCGGCACCACGGTGGGCGCAGCCGGCAACGGGGTGCCCATCGTCAACATCGCCCGCCCCAACGGCAGCGGTCTGTCGAGCAACACCTTTCGCGACTACAACGTCGGCAAGCAGGGGCTGATCCTCAACAATGCCACCAACAAGACCCAGAGCACCCAGCTGGGCGGCATCATCGTGGGCAACCCCAACCTCAAGGGCCAGGCGGCCAAGGTCATCCTCAACCAGGTGACCGGGGGCAACCGCAGCACCCTGGCGGGCTACACCGAAGTGGCCGGCTCCGCTGCGCGGGTGATCGTGGCCAACCCCCACGGCATCACCTGCAACGGTTGCGGCTTCATCAATACCCCGCGCGCCACGCTGACCACCGGCAAACCGATCATGGACGGCGAACGCCTGGACCGCTTTCAGGTCGATGGCGGCGACATCGCGCTCGAAGGCGCCGGGCTCAACGCCAGCAATGTCGAACAGTTCGACCTGATCACCCGCAGCGCCAAGCTCAACGCCACGTTGCACGCCCAGCAACTGAACATCGTCACCGGACGCAACGACGTCAAGGCCGACAGCCTGCAGGTCACGCCACGGGCGGACGACGGCAGCGGCAAACCCTTGCTGGCCATCGACAGTTCCGCACTGGGTGGCATGTACGCCGGCGCCATCCGCCTGGTGGGCACCGAAAAGGGCGTGGGGGTGAAACTGGCCGGCAACATGGCCTCCACCGCCAGTGACGTGCAGATCGACGTGAACGGCAAGCTGAGCCTGGGCAATGTCACCGCCGAGCGCGACCTGAAAATCGCCGCCCACCAGGTGGAGCTCGAAGGCAAGACCTACGCAGCGCGCAACGCCGAGATTCGCAGCGCCGAGCAACTGGTCAACCGGCAAAGCCTGGCTGCTCGCGAACGCATCGACGTGGCAGCCAGGCAGATCGACAACCGCGGCGTGATCGAAGCCGGTGTCGAAGCCAACAACACCCGCAACAACCGCGGCGACCTGCACCTGGCCAGCCAGGACCTGCGCAACAGCGCCAGCGTGGTTGCCAGCCGCCAGCTCGAAGTGACCGCCCGCGCCAACCTGGACAACCAGGGTGGCAGCCTGAAGGGCGCTACCACCACGGTGACCGCCGGCAAGCTGGACAACCGCCAGGGCCAGGTACTGGCCAGCCACACCCTCACGCTCAAGGCCGACACGCTGGACAACCGCGACAAGGGCCTGCTGCATAGCCAGCGCAGCACCGTGGTGCAGGCCAACTCCGGCCTGAACAACCAGGGTGGTCGAGTGATCGGCCTCGACAGCCTGGCCATTGACGCACCGCAGCTGGACAACAGCAACGCAGGATTGCTGGCCAGCAACCGGCAGGTGGTGATTCAAAGCCACGCGCTGAACAACCAGGCCGGCGAGGTTTCCGGCGCACGCAACGAAGTGCGCAGCGCCAGCGTGAACAACCAGGGCGGCAAACTGCTTGGAGGCGACGTGCTGCTGATCGCCAGCGCTGCCATCGACAACCGCCTGGGCCTGATCTCGGCCAGTCAGCACCTGGACATCCAGGGCCTTGGCCTGAACAACAGCAACAAGGGCGCCCTGCTCAGTCAGGGCACGCTGAACACCCGCATCAGCGGCCTGCTGGACAACCGCAACCAGGGCAACGTGGTGAGCGAAGGCGCGCTGCAGGTCACGGCCGGCCAATTGAACAACAGTGGCAGCGGCCTGCTGTCGAGCAAGGCCACACTGACGCTTTCGGGTGAGCGGCTGGACAATCGAGGCGGTGTACTGGTTGCCGATCAGGGGCTGACGGTGGTCGGCGACACCCTCGACAACAGTGGCGGCGGCAAAGCCAGCACCCAGGCCGACCTGGTCGTTGACGTGGGCACGCTGCGCAACCATGACGCCGGCAAGCTGCTCGGCCAGGGCCGCGTGACCCTCGACGCCAAGCACATCGACAACCAGCGCGCCGGGCAGATCGTCGGCAACGATGCGGTGACTATCACCACCCACGACCTGCTCAACCAGCAAGGTGTGGTGTCGAGCATCGGCACGGTGGGCATCACAGCTACCGGGCAACTGGACAACACCAGCGGCAAGGTCATCGGCGACAGCGGCCTGACCCTCACCGTGCAGCGTCTGCTCAACCAGAGCAAGGGCCTGCTGGCTGGACGCGATGGGGTAGTACTGCGCGGCGCCGAGTTGCTCAACAGCGATGCCGGCCGGGTCAGCAGCCTGGCTTCGGTCGATATCGAACTCAGCGGCACGCTGGACAACAGCGTGGGCGGCGAGCTGGTCAGCGAGGGCCGCCTGAGCCTGAGTGCAGCTCAGTTGGACAACCACAACAAGGGCCTGGTATCGGCCATCGATACCTTGAATGTGGTCAGCCACGGCGCCCTGAACAACCAGGGCGGGACCCTGGTGACCGACGCCGCGTTGTCGATCCGCAGCGCGAACCTGGACAACCGTCATGGTGGCGCAATCAGCGCGGTGGGCGCACTCGAGCTGCGCAGTGGCGGGCTCGACAACCGCGACAAGGGCCGCATCGGCAGCGACACCGGCATAACCCTGCATGGCGCCCAGTTGTACAACGGCGAACAGGGCCGCATCACCTCCAGGGGCAAGATCGAGGCCACCCTCAGCGGGCTGGACCAGCGCGATGGCGGCTACCTGTTCAGCGCAACCGGCATCAGCCTGGACCTGCAGGGCGGCACACTGATCAACCGCGACAAGGGCGTGATCGCCAGCCCCGGCCAACTACTGCTGCGCCAGATCGGCGCGCTGGACAACAGCGCCGGTGGCGAGATATCCAGTGACCTCGGCTACAGCCTGCACACCGATCGCCTGGACAACCAGGGCGGGCGCCTGATCAGCGTCGATAGCCTCATCCTGCGCATCGCCAACGCCCTGGACAACAGCCGCAACGGCGTACTGTCGGCGGGCGCCGGGCTGGATATCGAAGCCGGCAGCCTGAGCAACACCCATGGCGGCACCCTGGCCAGCCGTGGCGACATCGGGCTGACCCTCGAAGGCCTGCTGGCCAACCAGCATCAGGGCACCCTGTCGGCAGGCGGCAATCTGCGCCTGCACAGCGGCGTTTTCGACAACAGCGACCAGGGGCTGGTATCCGCCAACCTGGGCTTGCACATCGACACCGGCACCCTGGACAACAGCCAGGGCGGCCAGTTGATCAGCCAGGGCGATGCACGCATCGACAGCACTACGCTGGATAACCGCAGCGGCGCCATCACCAGCGCCAAAGCCTTGCTGTTGAACAGCACCGACCTGCGCAACGGCGCCTACGCCAACGCCCTGCCCGGTGGCCGCATCAGCAGTGACGCCAACCTCACGATCACTGCCCGCCACCTGGACAATGGCCCGCGCGGCGAACTCTCGGCCAAGGGCGACCTGCGCCTGAGCGTACAGCGACTGATCCAGCAGCAAGGCCGCCTGATCGGCGAACAGGCCGTGCACCTGAACCTGCAAGGCGGCACGCTGGACAACCAGGGCGGGCTGATTCACGCCCGCGGCCCGCTGACCTTCGAGCGCCTGGGGCTGGTCGACAACAGCAATGGCGGTGAGATATCCAGCGAGCAGGCATTCAGCCTGCTCGCCACGCAACTCGACAACCAGCACAAGGGCCGCCTCATCAGCGCCGGCACATTGCAGGTCGAGGCCACCAGCATCGACAACAGCAACGCGGGGCTTGTCTCGGGCCTGCAGGGCCTTGAGGTCAGGGGCACTACGCTGGACAACCGCGGCGCCGGCACCCTCTCCAGCCAACATGGCCGCCTCGACGTGCACCTTGAAGACACCCTGGACAACCGCGACCAGGGCGCACTGGTCAGCCTTGGCAGGCAGCAGATCACTGCCACGCGCCTGGATAACCGACACGGCATCATCGCCGGCGAAGCCGATGTGACCCTGAGCATCGACGGCCGGCTCGACAACAGCCAGGGTGGCCTGATCGCGGCCACCCAAACCCTGAGCCTGAACCGTACCAGCAGCGTGATCGACAACAGCGGCGGCCAGCTCAATGGCCAGCGCCTGGAAATCGACGGCAAGCAGCTGAACAACCAGAACGGCCAGGTGACCAGCCAGGGCGCACTGCGCGTCACCCTGCTCGGCGCGCTGCTCAACACCCAGGGCGCACGCCTGGCCAGTGGCGGCGACCTGCTGCTAAACAGCGCCAACCTCGACAATCGCGGCGGCAGGCTGGTCAGCCAGGCCTTGCTGCGCATCGACGCCGACAGCCTGAACAACAGCGCTGGCGGCACACTGGCCAGCCAGCAGAACCTGGTATTACGTCTGAAGGGCGACCTGCTCAACCAGCAGGACGGCCTGGTATTCAGCGAACGCGGCAGCCTCGACATCCAGGCCCAGGCCCTCGACAACCAGGCGGCGAGCCTCAAGGCCCAGGGCAATATCCTGCTGCGCCTGGGCGACGACCTGCGCAATCAGGGCGGGCGCGTGGACAGCGTGGCCGGCAACCTCGATATCCACAGCACCCACCTGAACAACAGCGCCGGCGGCATGCTCAATAGCAGCCAGGGCCGGCTCACGCTGGTCAGCGGCCTGCTCGACAACAATGCTGGCACCCTCCAGGCCCAGACGCTGGACCTCGAGGCCCGCGACGGCCTGCACAACCGCAAGGGTTTCATCTCTGCCTTGTCCGGCGACAACCGCATCGCCACCGCCACGTTCGACAACCAGGGCGGCGGGCTGTATGCCGCAGGATGGCTGGGTGTGAACGCCGGGCAGTTCCTCAACCAGGCCGGCAAGGTGGGTGCCGGGCGCATCGACTTCGACCTGTCGGGCCTGCTCGACAACCAACTGGGCCAGCTCGAGAGCGAGGCTGACCTGGCCCTGCGCAGCCAGACGCTGAACAACGCCAATGGCAGCCTGCGCGCGCTGGGGCGCAGCGGCACCACCCTGATCAGCACCCGCGAGACGTTCAACAACAACGCTGGCCTGCTGGAAACCGCCAACCAGCACCTGGACCTGCAAGTCGCCGGCCTGAGCAACAACAGCGGGCAGTTGCTGCACACCGGTAGCGGCAACTTCGGCCTGGCCGCCGACAAGGTGATGCGTGCGGGCGGCCTGCTGTACACCAACGGCCTGCTCGACATCAAGGCCGCCAACTGGACCAACAGCAGCGTATTGCAGGCCGCGCGCCTGAACCTGGATATCGGCCAGTTCACCCAGACCGCGAGCGGCAAGCTGCTGGCGGCGCAGAGTTTCACCGGCAAGGGGGTCAATTGGCGCAACGACGGCCTGCTGGCCAGCGACGGCAGTTTGCGGCTCGACCTCACCGGCACCTACAACGGCACCGGGCGCACCACCAGCCTGGGCAACCTGACCCTGAACGCGGCCAGCATCGACCTTGCCAGCACCAGCACCCTTACCGGGGGCGCCACCAGCGTGGTGAGCGCCACCAACACCTTGACCAACCGCGGGCGGATCACCTCGGCGGGCAATCTGACCGCCACGGCCGGCACGCTCGACAACTACGCCACCCTGGGCAGCGCCACGGCCTTGCGCATCAATGCCGACACCCTGCGCAACGACCGCGGGCTGATCTTCAGCGGCAACGATATGACGCTGCGGGTAGGCACCTTCACCAACACCTATGCCGACCTGTACAGCCTCGGCGGGCTGAGCATCGCCCGTGATGACCGAGGTACCCGTGCCACGCACGTGGAGAACATTTCCGGCAGCCTGGAAAGCGCCGGCAACATGAGCCTGCTGGCCGACACCCTGATCAATCGCAAGGACAAGCTCACGGTCCGGACCGAACGGGTATCGGGGAGCATCAACACCTATGCCGACGACCATTGCAAGGGCAAGGGCTGCGAGTTCCAGTTCACCGCCGTCGAGATCTCCCACGATGTCATCGACCAGGACAGCCAGGCCGCATCGATCACCACAGGTGGCAGCCTGACGTTCAGCGGCAACGAGTTCAGCAACCGCTACAGCAGCGTCTCTGCCGCCCGCAACATCAGCATCGACACTGCCGTACTCAACAACATTGGCGTGAGCGGTGGCGAGCAGCGCAACTTGAACGGCAGTTTCTACAGCCGTAACCGGTCGCACTATTCCGGCTTCATGCAAAAGAAGAACGCGTTCAACCAGTCCGGCGTACCCGGCATGGAAACCCTGGACCAATTCCTGGCCGCCGGCGGCTACCCCGGCAAAGGCGTATACAGGTTGAGCGACAACCGCACGCCCATCGCTGGCGCCGTGGTCTCCCCTGCCGTCATCCAGGCTGCGGGCGCCGTCACCATCAACGCCACCGAGCGCATCGACAACAGTGTGGTGCGCGCCAATGCCAGCGGGGTCGGCAGCATCGGCCAACGCGGTGCCAATGCCGACAAGGCCACCGCGCAAACCTCGGTACGTGCCATTACCTCGCAGTTGCCGCCCGACCTGGCACAGCGCCAGGTCAACCCGGTCACGCTGCCAAGCTTCAGCCTGCCGCAGGGCGAGCATGGCCTGTTCCGCCTTAGCGGGCAGACCGGCCAGACAGCCCAGGCCAGCGGTGCACTGGCCGCAGGTGCCGACCTGACTCAGCACGGGCAAGCCGGCACGCTGGGCAGCCTGGCCAACACTGCCACCGGCAACGCCGGCCAGGGTCACTGGGCAGGCCCTGACGCACAGGCTGCCAGCGTTGCCGGGCAAACCGGTACGGGCCTGGACGGCCTGCCGGCAGGCGTGAAGCTGGTACAGGGCGTGCCAACCCCGGCAACTGCCAGCCAGCCGCACAAGTACCTGGTGGAAACCAACCCGGTGCTCACCGACCTGAAGAAATTCCTCAGTTCCGACTACCTGCTGGGCAGCCTCGACATCGACCCCGACGCCACCAAGAAGCGCCTGGGCGACGGCCTGTACGAACAGCGCCTGATCCGCGAAGCGGTAGTGGAGCGCACCGGGCAGCGCTTGATCGCCGGGCTGGACAGCGACGAGGCGATGTTCCGCTACCTGATGGACAACGCCATTGCCAGCAAGGATGCGCTGAGCCTGAGCGTAGGCGTGTCGCTGAGTGCCGAGCAGGTGGCCGCCCTCACCCACGACATCGTGTGGATGGAAACCATCGAGGTCAACGGCGAGCAGGTGCTGGCCCCGGTGCTCTACCTGGCCCAGTCCGAAGGACGCCTGGCGCCCAACGGCGCGTTGATCCAGGGGCGCGATGTCAGCCTGATCAGCGGCGGCGAGCTGAACAACGTCGGCACCCTGCGCGCCAGCAACAACCTTTCCGTCACCGCCGGCAACATCGACAACAGCGGCCTGATGGAAGCCGGCCAGCGCCTCGACCTGCTGGCCACCGATTCCATCCGCAACAGCGCCGGCGGCATCCTCAAGGGCCGCGACGTGAGCCTGTTGGCCCTGACCGGCGATGTCATCAACGAGCGCAGCGTCACCCGCCTGGACGATCGTGTCGGCGGCGAGCACGTGGTGCAGAACATCGTCAACAATGCGGCGCGCATCGAGGCTGCCAACGACCTGACCCTCTCGGCCGGTCGCGACATCGGCTTTGTCGGTGGCGTGGCCACCGCCGGCGGCAACATTGCGCTGAGCGCCGAGCGCGACCTCTACATCGCCAGCCAGCAAGTCACCGACAGCCACGAGTACCAGCGTCGCCGCGTCAGCGGCTACGACAGCACCACCACCCAGTACGTCAGCCAAGTGCAGGCTGGCGGCAGCTTCAGTGCCTCGGCCGGGCAAGACCTGTCGGTCATCGCCAGCGAGATCGAGGCACGTCGCGACATCGCCCTGGATGCTGGGCGCGACGTGTTCATCGCTGCTGCGGCAGACGAAGACCATGCCTATTCCAAAGGCAGAAAAGGCAACACCAAAACCGAGAAACAGCACGACAGCGTGCGCCAGCAGGCGGCCGAACTGACTGCCGGCGGCTCGCTCAGCATCGAGGCCGGCGACAACCTGCTGATGGTTGCCAGCAAGGCCACGGCGGGCGGCGAGGCCTACATCTCCGCCGGCAATACCCTGCAGCTACTGGCCGCCAACGACAGCGAGTACTCGCTGTACGACATGAACAAGAAAGGCAACTGGGGCAGCAAGAAGACCCAGCGTGACGAAGTCACCGATGTTAAGGCGGTGGGCAGCGTGGTCACCAGCGGGGGTGACCTGACCCTGGTGAGCGGCGGTGACCAGTTGTACCAGGGCGCCGCCCTGGAGTCAGGCCGCGACCTCACAATAGAAAGCGGCGGTGCGGTGACGTTCGAAGCCGTCAAGGACATGCATCAGGAGAGTCACGAAAAGAGTAAGGGCGACCTGGCGTGGACCAGTGCCAAGGGCAAGGGGCAGACGGATGAGACGCTGCGCCAGACGCAGATGGTGGCCAACGGGGAGCTGATGATCAAGGCCGTCGATGGCCTGAAAATCGATATCAGGGATGTCGACCAGAAGACCGTCAGCCAAACCATCGATGCCATGGTGCAGGCCGACCCCAAGATGGCCTGGCTCAAGACGGCCGAACAACAGGGTGACGTGGATTGGCGCAAGGTCAAAGAGCTGCATGACAGCTGGGATTACAAACATTCCGGCATGGGTGTGGCGTCCCAGCTGATCGTCGCAATTCTGGTGACGTACATTACGGCCGGTGCCGCCAGCGGCGCCATTGCTGCCGCCGGCACCGGCACGTCCATGGCCGGTGCCACGGCAGCAGCGACCGCAGGCGCCTCGGCCGGCTGGGCCAACGTCGCGGGCACCGCCATCCTGAGTGGCATGGCCAGCAATGCGGCCATCAGCACCATCAACAACCGCGGCAACCTGGGGCTGGTGTTCAAGGACGTCACCTCTTCCGACGCACTCAAGGGCTACGCAGTCAGCGGCATCACCGCCGGGTTTACCGCAGGCGTGCTGGACGATGCATTCGGGGTGACCGGCGACAACGTCAACAAGGTCACCAAAGGCTTTGACCTCGGTAAGCTGGATGAGTTAGCCAAGTTCGGCACCTACCTGGGTGCGCAAGGCGTGGTGCAGGCCGGCGCACAGACAGCCGTCGGTGGCGGCAGCTTCAGCGACAACCTGAACGGCGCCTTGACCGCCCAGGGCCAGCACCTGTTGCAGGCTGGGGTGTTCAACTGGGTTGGCGACACCTCCAGCCACTTCGGCTGGAAAGACGGCAGCCCGGAAAAGGTCATATTCCACGCCTTGGTCGGAGGCGCGCTGAGCAAAGCCACTGGCGGTGATTTCGCAACCGGTGCGGCGGCGGCCGGTGCCAGTGAAGCGTTGATCGCACAGCTGTCGGAAAGGGTTCGCCAGGACCAGAAGCTGGAACTGATGATTTCCCAGCTCATCGGTGTTGGCGCTGCCGCAGCGGTCAATGGTGACGTGAACAAGGGCGCCGAAATCGCCAAGAACGCGACCGCCTACAACCGCCAACTGCACCCGGAAGAACGCAAGCTCATCTCCGAGCAGGCCAAGGCGCTGGCGCAAGAGCAGAACATCAGCGTGGCCGAAGCCGAGCGGCGCATGGCCGAGGCATTTGCCTACTACACCGACAAGGACTGGCAGACCACGATCAGCGCTGCGGGCGTGAAGTTCGACGACAGCACCCTCGCCCACCTCGGGCAGGCGCTGGCGCCGCTGGGGGCGAACTATGCGACCACGGACAAAGGGGATGTGCCGAGCATCAGCGACCCGCACAAGGTGTATACCGCCTCGGAAACGTTGGCGTTGCTCAAGAACTACGAGATCAACCACGCAAATTTCTATGATCCGAAGGTGAATCAGGAATACCTGATCAACGACAGATTCCTTCAGAACTGGGAACAACTCGCCTATTACGACCGCAACCTCAATTACGGCAAAACCGATCTGCTGGGTGGTGGGATTGGTGTAGGGCAAGGCATTGCGGCGGCAGTGGCAGAGTCAGCCAAAAACATCTACGGCTTGGGTGAAGGGCTGGTCACGGACTTTAGTGGCACCAGTTCTCGTATCACCAACGGACTGATTCAGAAGGCCAGCAATCCATACGAAGTCGCACAAGCCTTTGAGAGCGCCAAGCAGGACGCGAAAGTCCAGGCGTTTGTTTTGCGCCTGCAAGGCCAGGAACAGGCTGCCCTGCGGGTGGAAATGCAGTGGGAGACCGAGTTCGCCCTGAGCTTTGCGGTGATCAACAAAGCAGGGAAGCTGGGGCAGGTTGCGAAATCGCTTGGGGAGCGGGAGACGGCGTGGAAGGCGTCGAGCCTGGCTGACAACGCTGGTGGTAAAAATGGGCCACCTGGAAAGAATCCGAATTCGACAAGTGGTATAACGGATGCGGAGGCAGGGATGCCTTATGCGCATTCGGTGGGGGGTGCAAAAGGTACTCCTGCTTGGGACAACGCTATATCTAAAGCTGACGGAGACTTCGGGTATCTCCCACCTGTCCGACAAAACTATGTTAAAGATGTTTACGACTTGCAAGGTGCTGTGGACAAAATGCGTGCCGGCGGCGCTAGCGCAGAAGAAGTCGCAAAATATGCATATGGCGCAAGAAACGAGTTGAAAGTAAAGTATAGGGAGTATACGCCTCCGGATATGCTTGACGTAATCGATGCAAGAAATTTGGAGCGATATGGTAACAAGATCGGCCCTGCATTTGATGATTTAGTTAAAAAGGGAAAAACTTTTGATCAGATAATTGAGAGCTCTACGCGAGCTGGTGGTGGAGATCTTTTTCAATGAAAAAATTTATTGATGAAAAAGTGTTTTCTCTTGGCCGCATGAGGTCTGGGAGACTGTATGCGGAGCTGACTTCTGATGTGGGCTGGGAAGGCTTCCCTAATTATGCCGAAGAATTCGTTAAGTTATTTTCTGGAAAGATTATTAGCAGAAGTGATTCTGTTGATACTAGAGTGTGGGGGGTGATTATAAAAGACCGGCCCCTGCGATTGGTTTATGAAGACTTTCCTGTGATGATTAGTTTGGAGTCGCAAAGTGAGGAGGGGGATCGACTTATCGAGGAATTAAAAGAAATTTCTATTAAGTAGAAATAGTCCTTCGGTGCAAAAGGCGCAGGTGAGGTTGCCTCTATAGGCGGAAAGGCCTGTGTTTATAACTGCGTTATTGATGGCGTGACTCGTTACGTTGGAAACCGACGACATAGTTAAACGCAGTCAAGCTCACCTCAGACAAAAAGGTATAGTGGTTTCCGAAATCAGAGGGCTTGAGAATATTTCTCGTGCTGACGCTCGGGCAGTTGAGCAAACACTGATCGATTACGATGGCCTTGGTAAAGATGGCGGCACGTTAATCAATACTAACTCTACATAGTCCATCAAAAAACCGACCAAGTATGGTTTGTTTTGCGCCTGCAAGGCCAGGCGAAAGGTGTCCCGCTGAGTGTGTTTCAAAAACAATTTGGCTCTAAATTTGGCCCTATAACGGCGCCTGACAATATTGCGCAGCAAATGGCAAGCTCCGGAAATGGCGCTCGGGGAGTTGTGTTTGGTTCTTATGGGCTGGGTCAGCCAGGGCATGTTTTCAATGTGTTTAATCAGAATGGTGTTGTTAGATTCCTTGATGGGCAGACCGGGAAGCCAGCAAATCTCAGTAATTTCAAAATACTACGCAGTCTGGTGCGCTTCATGTTCTTGGAACAGCAAAGCCCTTAGAAAGTTATTTGGAGGACTACATAAAAGAGAAGGCCGTGAAATCTAGGTGATTTAACGGTGCAAAAGCAACTGGTGGCGCTGCCAGAAAGGTAGATGATCTAGCTACTAGTGGCTTAAGCTCAGCGTCAAACCTTCCAAGTGGAACAGGTCTTGGGCCACGCTTACGCACAGTGGTTTCCTGCTGCTGACCAAACAGCTCTTCGAGTTTGGTCGAAAGCAGTCGGGCCAGCTCTCATCGCTGGAATAATTGTCAATGCACGGCGGTATGGATCTCTGACATTCCGCACAAGGGCGGGTGGGCCGGGTGGCTCGCTCTGGCTGTGGGACGGTGACGAAGAGTATCGACTGGACAGGGCATTCAGCTCGCAAGAGCAGAAGTACCCCACCCGAGGATTAATCAGCGCGCCCTTGCTGGTCTAGCGCATCGAAAAAAACTACAGGGCCCAGCCCCATGAAGTCTGGTGAGGCTTGCCGCTGGTAGCCGGCCCTTTCAATGCATGACCGCCCGCGTAATCAAAAAGCTCAGCAACTCGCCCTCATCATCCAGTTCGATGGCCTGCACCGGCCGGGGCAGGTTGTCGAGCACGCTGCGCCAGAACGCCTGTGAGGTTTCATCCTGGTCATAGAAGCGCACCAGCCAGTCCCCTTCCCCACTCATCAGCACCTGGGTAGCCAATGCCTGGCCGATGCCCTTGCGCCGGTAGCGCTTGAGAATGAACAGGTCGGCCAGCTCCTGTGCGTCCAGCCCTGCCAGTTCGCTGCGCTCGACCAGCAGGAAGCCGGCGATGTAGCCATCGACCAGGATCAGGTTGGCGCTCCACTGCGGCTCCTGCCAGTAGCGGGCCAGGTGTTCGTCGTGGATGTAGAAACGGCCGTCCACCTCGACGTCTTCCTGCTCCCAGTCCGAGGACTCGTAGGCATAGAACTGGTAGAGGTTGCGGATCAGCTCGATGTGTTCAGGGCCGGTCGGGATCAGTTCGACGGTGAGTTCACTCATGGCTACGGCAGGGGCTCGATGAAAAAGAGCGCGCAGTCAGCCACGATTCGCGTCACAACTCAACCCATTCGCCCTGCGAGTAGACGCTGAACCGGTTCGACTCGGAAAGCCGCATGGTGTAGGACGATTGCACGTGGTGGGTCTGCCCGCCGTCGCCGAGCAGGCGTACTTCGGCACCGCAGATGAAGTTCGCATCGCGGTCCGGGCCCATCGATGCGCAAGAGACGGTGGAGACTTCTATGCGGCCCAGCACCTTGATCGGCGACGTCATCCGGCCACTGGCGTGAAGCTTGCGGGTGAAGTCAGCCATGGCGTCTTGCACCTGGCCCTGGGTCGGCATCCAGTCGGGGCAGACATAATCGTCACCGCTGCAACTCTTGTCCGAGGCCGCAGGGGCGGCGTAGGTGAAAACCGGGAAGAAGAACAGAGCGAGGGCAAGCAGTGCAGTGCGAAGCATGAAGGCGAGGCCATCCTGGGCGATCTGGGCGCGGGATGATGTCATGCAGCCCTCTTCGCCAGCAAGGCTGGCTCCTACAGTCCTGTGCAGGGGTCAGCCTCCAGGCGAACAAGCGCATCGCGCTCACTCCATCAGAACTGCACCTTCACCTGTACGCCGGCCAGCAACGCGTCCTGGGTGTCCTTGCCGGAAAATGCACCCGGCTCCATCACGTACTGCACGCTCGGGCGCACCGTCAGCCAGCGGGTTACCTGGGCGGTGTAGCTCAGTTCCAGCAACTGCTCGCCCATGTCCAGGTTGCTGACACTCTGCGCCTGGGCCAGGTCGCCACCGCGCTCCAGGTTGGCGATCTGGACATCGCGGCTGCGCAAGTTGAACACCGCACGGCCGTATGCCAACCCCACGTTGTCATGCTCGCGCGAAGCGAACGGTCGGCTCAGCACCGCTCCGGCCGCGTACCAGTGCGAGAACGGCGAAGTGGCCGTGTCGGTGTCGGTGGCCTGCGCGAACAGGCGTACGCTGCGCCCCCGGGTCGAATCCGAACGCCATACCATCTGGTCGACCAGGACATAGGCACCGTGACGCCCCGCCGCCTTGCTGTCGGGCTGGCCGATGCGCGCAGTGTCGGAGGTGTCGTAATACCAGCCGAACTTGTACTGCCCATCATAGGTAGCCAGGTTGTTGTAAATCAGCTCCACCGGCAGGATGGCCCCGGTGGTGCCGCTGGAGGTCAGGTCGAAGGCCTTGGACGAGGCGCTGTTGGTCTCGGGGTTCACGTTGAACCAGGCGGTCTGCACCGTCCACTCGGGGCTGATGCGGTATTTCAGCTCCATGCCCCAGTGCGCCGTGGGGTAGTTGCCCCAGCCACTGCCACCGGACATGCTCAGCGGGTGCGCGCAGAAACCTGCGTTGACGAAGTTGGTGAGGATGCCCATGCCGCCGAAGTCATTGCCCATGGCCATCCAGCCGAGCTTGACGTTCAGGTCGTCGGTGAACAGGCTGCGCGCATAGCTCAGTTCGCTCAGGCGCGTGTACAGCCCGCCATAGATCTCCTGCACCGGCAGCCGGTTGCCCACCAGGTCTTGCGAGGCGCTGTTGCCGCGCCGGTCATTGATCGTCAGCTGGACCGTGCCTGCATCCGCCTCGTCCAGCAATGTCTCGAGGTCGAAGGTGGCGCCCAGGCGGACCTGCTGCGCATAGCGCGCACCGTGCTTGAGGCCACCGCTGACCAGGCCCATGGTTTCCGACACATACTCGCCGGTGAGCTTGACGCCGCTCGCCTCCAGGCGTGAGCGGCTGCCGCCCCAGTCGCCGGTCAGGGTCGGGCTGTCGACAAGGGTGTCGAATGCATCGGCCTGCACCGCACACGCCAGCAAGCTGGAAGAAAGGCCCACGGCAAACGCGAGGGGGCTGAACGGAAAACGCGAAAAGAGGCTCAAACGGCCCTCCCGAAAGACAATAGATCACCACCCGGTCAGCGACGAAGACGCGAACCGGGACACAAGAAATGCAGGTGGCCTATATTACGGGATTTTATGTACTAACCGTTTAATTTGTAGACTTTGGTGCAACGCCCTGGCCGACCGGCGACTGGCTCAGGGCAGGTACAGCTGGAACAGGCCGCCGCCCAGGGCACCGCCATTGGCGATCTCGATGCGCCCGCGCACACCGTTGCGCTCGTGCAGCGCAGCAATGCGTTCAGCGAAGTACAGGCCCAACCCGGTGCTGCCGGTGTGCAGGTTGATGCCCTGCACGTAGTCGGCCTGACGGTCGATCATGCCCTGTGGATAACCCGGGCCGTCGTCATTGATGCTCAGCACCAGTTGCTCGCCCTGCTCGGCCACCGTGACCAGCAAGGCGTGCCCGGCATAGCGGATGGCGTTGTTGATCACGTTGGAGATCACCGAACCGACCAGCTCGCGGTCGAAGAAGCCCAGCGGGTTGAAGGCATCGATCTCGTAGCGCGCAATGATCTCGCGGCTGTCGATGATCGGCTGATTGGAGGCCAGCAGGCCGCCGATGAAGTCGTCCAGGTCATGGTAGTCGGGGCACATGGGCAACTGATTGACCCCGAGTTTGTACAACCCCAGCAGCTGCACGAGCATGCCGTTGAGGTGCGCGAACTCGTGCTCCACCACCGCCTGCTCCGGGCCTTGCGCCTGGGCGGCCGGCAGGCGCGACAGCCACTGGCTGTGCGCCTGCATCAGCATCGCCAGGGAGTTCTTCATGTCGTGTACGGTGGAGGCGATCACCGTGGAAAAATCCAGCCCCTGGGAATCGTTGCTCATGAGCCCACCGCCCGGATACGCAGTTTTCGATAGCGCTCGTAGCGCGGATCGGTATTGGGAATGCCCGCCACCTTGGCCAGGCACGCGCGGCATTCCTCCAGCGCGGCGCTCGAGGGGTTTTCCCCGGCCATGCGCAGCAGCGCCTGGGCAGTGTTCAGTGCAATGCTGATGTTCTTGGGCTGCAACGCCAGCGCGCGCCGGAACTGCTCCAGCGCCTCGCCGACCTTGCCGGCCTGATAGCTGCGCACGCCCTGGCGGTTGAGGTCGACGGCTTCGTTGCCGGCGCCCAGAATCGTCGGGTCGTCGGTCAGCTTGGCGATGCTCTGCATCACGCTCGCGTCGTCACCGTAGACTTCCACGCAGTTCTTGAGGATGGCCGTGCCCGCCGCCTCCTGACCCAGTTGCTGCAACTGCGCAGCCACTGCCAGGGCGGTTTCGGCCGAGAAGAACTGGTCCATGTTCTCCAGCCGCGCAACCGCCGCCTCGGTGAGCTTGGCGGCCGTCTCGGCATCGCCCGCCTGCGCCAGGCCGGTGGCCTTGATCAAGCGCGCACGTACCTGCAGGCCCTGGTCGTCGGTGTACTCCTTGGCCACATCGCCCAGCACCTGGTTCAGCTCCACCCGTGTGCGTGCATCCAGGCCGTTGCCCACGTTCTTCTGGATCAGCGCCTGAGCCAGGCCCAGGTTGCTTTCAGGGTCTTTGAAACGCGAATTCTGGCCCTGGCTCACGGCCTGGCGATAGGCCCGCGACGAGGTGTCGAAGTCGGCGTTGCCCAGGGCCAGCTTGCCCAGCTGCATCTGCCGGCGGACCGCCAGCGGCGACAGGCGTACGGCCTCTTCGAGCACCGACTGGGCACGGCGGGTTTCACCTGCGGCAGCCAGCACGTCGGCCAAGCCGTCGTACAGGCCGGGCATCATCGAAAACGCCTTGATCGCCTGTTCGTAGATTTCCTTGGCCTGGACGGCCTGGCCGCGCTTGAACAGCAGCTTGCCCAACGCCGCGTATGCCCATGGCGTAGGGCGGTTGGCCAGGATCGCCTTGAGAAAGCGCTCCAGCTCTTCATGCCGGTTGAGGGCGCCCAGGGCGTCGGCACGGTAGCGCAGGCACAGCGGCGCGAAGCGCGGGTCCTGCTTGCACAGGTTGTCGCAGGCCAGCAGCACTTCGGCCGGTCGGCCACGGTCCAGCGCCTGCAAGATAGGCTTGAGCAGGGTCTTGCGCTGTACCAGCTTGTCCAGGCGCTGGGTCAGCCCCAGGCGGTTGAAGGGCTTGGTCAGGTAGGCGTCCGGCTCGTGCTCCAGGGCACTGAGCACCACCGCCTGGCTGCTCTCGGCCGTCACCATGACAAAGATCGCCTCGTGGCTGATCAGCTTGTCGATCATCAGGTCTTCCAGCACCTGCTGGCCGTTCTTCTTGCCGTCGCCCAGGTGGAAGTCGTGCAGGATGAAGTCATAGCGCTTCTGCCCGCACATGCGAATCGCCGTCTCGCCGCTCTCGGCGGTATCGACGTCGCGGATACCCATTTCCCGCAACATCGAACGCACGGACGTGCGGAAGTCGGTGAAGTCATCGACGATCAGAAAACTTTTTTGGCTATACACCAACATCCACAAAACCTGACTTGGAAGAAAGAAGAGCGGCGCCAAGGCGCCTACAGGGACAGGCTCGGCTTCAGGACGCAAGCAGCGCGACGATCATCGCCAGCGCATGCTGCTTGGCAAGCAACGTCAACGGCTGCAGGCCTCGGAAAGGCTATCGGCAGCACGTGCACTTTGCTTGAGGCGCCGCAAGCATGCGGCACGAAGCCAACGCGCCAAGCGTGATGGCGCGATGCCATCATACTTGGCCGACTGCCGTGCTACAACAGGCCCAGCGCCTTGGCCCGGGCGACCGCCTGGGTGCGGCGCTCGACGCCGAGCTTGCTGTTGATGTGGCTGGCGTGGGTCTTGACGGTGTGCAACGAAATGAACAGTTGCTCGCTGATCTGCTGGTTGGAACACCCCAGCGCGATCAGCTTGAGCACCGACATCTCTCGCGCACTCAGGGCCTCGGTGCCCGCCCCGGGGGCCGGCGGGGTATCAACCACCGGCAACAGCGACAGCAGGCGCGCCTGCACCGGCCCCGCCGGCTGGGCCAGCAACTGCTCGCGTGCCCACTCGGGGTGATCTTCCAGCAGCCGCTGGAAGGGTTGCAGCACGCCCCCCTGCGCGGCCTCCAGGGCCTGGGGCAGCAACACCACGGCCGCCTCTGCAGCACCGCTCGCCAGCAACAGGCCGATATGCTGACACACCGCGGTGGTGCCGAGCAGCTGGCCGCCATTGCTGCGCCCGTGCTCGGTCAGCGCCTGCAGGCGTTGTGCGGCCTGTGCGGTACGCCCCTGGGCCTGTTCCAGCAGGGCCTGCTGCAGTTCGATGTGCAAAGGCAGCAGCGGATGGAACTCCGGTGCGGCGGCGGCACGTTCGCCACCGTAGGTCTGGCCCAGACGCAGCAGCCAGGATTCGGCCAGGTCCATGCGCCCCTGGGCCAGCCACAGCTCGCATTTGACCAGGGTGATCATGGCCAGGTAGAACACCGGCGGCACGTCCCAGATATGCATCAGGCGCTCGGCCTCGGCCAGCTCGCAGAAGGCCTCGGTAAAACGCCCCTCGCGTCCGTCCAGGGTGGCCAGCACACAATGCCCGATCAGCACGCTGATGTCGCGACAGGCACGCGCTTCCACCAGCCCGGCGCGCAAGCGCGCACGCCCTTCCTGGGGCTGCAGCCCGGCGACCAGCAGGTAGCCTTCGTACAGCGCCAGGCGCGCACGCGCCGCGTACAGGCGCTGGGCCGACAGCCCTTGCAGGCGTTGCAGGCCGTGGCGCACCTCCTCCATCGAACGCAGGACCTCGCCACGGGCATGCAGCACCCGCGCGCGATCGTAGTGGGCCAGGGCCTCGAACAACGGGTTGCCGACCCGCCGTGCCAGCTCCAGCGCCTCGCGGTTCCAGCCACGGGCGTGCCAGAAATCGCCCTCGGCGATGGCCAGGTTGGACAACGTGGACAGGCACATCAGGCGCTGGCCGTAGCGCTTGGTGGGCAGGCTGCGCAGCGCCTGCTGGCAGTACGAGCGGGTTTTCAGACGGTCGCCGCGACCGCGGGCGATGATTCCGCTCAGGGCCAGCCATTGCGCCAGCATGGACTTCTGCGCCGTGGCCGAAGGCGCCGGCAGGAACCGGCTGAGGTGGCTGACCAGTTCCTCGGCCGCATCCAGCTGGCAGGCCAGCCCCAGCGCCCAGCTGTACAGCACGATCAGGCGCGGGGTGCTGATCAGCAGGCTGTCGGGCAGGTCCATCTTCCAGCGCAGCAGCATGCCGACGTTCTGTTCGGCCAGCAGTTGCTCTTCGGACAGGTTCTGCACCAGGTTGGCCGCCACGTCCAGGTGACCGGCGCGCAGGGCCTGCTCCACCGCCTCGTCGAGCAGGCCCTGGGCGTGGAACCAGCGGCACGCGCGCAGGTGCAGGCTGGCCAGCGGCTGGCTGGCCTGGCGGGTGCGCAGCAGGTCGGAGAACAGGTGGTGATAACGCAGCCATTGACCCTGCTCGTCCAGCGGTACCAGAAACACCTGGTGTGCCTTCAGGTAACGCAGTATCTGCGCGCTGTCGTGGCTTTCGCGCAGGGCATCGCACAGGTCGGCGCAAAAACGCTCCTGGCAGGCGGTGTCGTAGAGAAACGCCTGCACCTCGGGCGGCAGGCAGTCGATGACTTCTTCGAGCAGGTAGTCGCGGATCAGCCCTTCGCCGCCATGCAGGGCGTGGGGCAAGGCGCTGTCGACCCCCGCCTCGGAGGCGGCCAGCAGCCAGAAGCGCAGGCCGGCGACCCAGCCATCGCTGCGTTGAATCAGGTTGTCCAGGGCCTGGCCACGCAGCGTGGTGGGGTGCTGGTCGAGCACGGCCAGGGATTCCTCGGGGCTCAGGCGCAGGTCCTGTTCGGTGAGTTCGAGCAACTGCTGCGACAGGCGCAGGCGCGCCAGGTGCCAGTCGGGACGCTGGCGGCTGGTGACCAGCAGCACCAGGCCAGGCGGCAAATGATTGAGGAAGAACTGCAGGCAGCGGTCGAGCACCGGGCCCTGGGCCAGATGGTAGTCATCGAGCACCAGCAGCAGCGGGTTCTGCGGGTGCAGGTGCAGGGCCAGTTCGTCGAGCAGGCTGTCGAGCCACTCCTCGAAGGCAAAAGGCTGGTGCCGCTGGCGCATCTTGAGCAGGCCCAGGGCCTGGTTGCCCAGGTCCGGGCAGAACTGCTGCAGCCCTTCGAGCAGGCGCTCCAGAAAGCGCCCGGGGTCGCTGTCGCGCTGGCTCAGCCCCAGCCACAGGCTGCCCCACGAGGCCGGCAGGCTCTGGCAGAACTCCACGGCCAGCGAGCTCTTGCCGAAACCGGCGGGCGCCGAAACCAGCAGCAGTCGACCGCTAAGGCCGGCGTGCAGGCGCTGGCATAGCCGCGGGCGCGGCACGTGCCCCTCGGGCAGTGGTGGACGGTAGAAGCGGCCCTCCACAGCGCTGATGGCCTGGCTGGCGAACCCTTGCATACGCGACAGATCAGTCATGGCCGGCTCGTTTTAGTTGGAAGTCTTCGGCAGAACAGACCCGCCGAGACTAGCGCTTTAAACGGCACATTTGAAGATGATTGGCGCAGAGGTCGGAAAAAAGACTACAACAAAAAGCGACAAAAACTCACGAAGCGCAGCATTGCGTGCAATTCATCCCGCATTGCCCCTCACGGCCTGTTGTCGGGCCACACACAGAAACGCCCCGGGCAAGCCGGGGCGTTCTGGGGATCACACGGAGGAGGTTCTAACTCAGCGCACACCATCCTGGCGCAGCGCTGCCGGCTGGAAGTCGGCCTTGCTGGCAGTGAAGTCGAAGTTGTAGGCCTTCTGCTCTTCGTTCTTCATGCCCAGCGCCAGGTAACGGCCCGACTGCAGGTCGTAGATGGCTTCCAGGGTGTACCACGGCACCTGCTTGTTGTAGTAATCCTGGGCATGTGCCTCGGATACCCGCCACAGCTGGCCGCGGCCGTCGTACTGGTCGATCACGGCCGCTTGCCAGGTGTCTTCGTCGATGTAGAAGTCACGCTTGGCATAGATGTGCCGCTGGCCCGGTTTCAGGGTGCCCACCACATGCCACACGCGACGCAGCTCGTAACGGGTCAGGTCCTGGTTGATATGCCCCGGCTTGATGATGTCGGCATACTTGAGGCTCGTCGAATCGAGCTTGTAGCTGTTGGAGGCAATGTACATCTCCTTCTTGCCTTCCAGCTTCCAGTCGTAGCGGTCCGGCGCACCGTTGAACATGTCCAGGTTGTCGGAGGTACGCAGGCCGTCAGCGGCGGTACCCGGGCCGTCATACGACACTTGCGGGGCCTGGCGCACGCGGCGCTGGCCAGCGTTGTACATCCAGGCCTTGCGCGGCTCCTTGACCTGGTCGAGGGTCTCGTGAACCAGCAGCACGGTACCGGCCAGACGCGGCGGGGCGGTCACTTTCTGCTTGAAGTAGAACAGCACGTTGCCAGGGTTGGCCGGATCGAAATCCTTCAGGCGATCGCGGAACATGAACTGTTCCTCGAGCTTCACCATGCTGTAGCTGCCGTTCTGCTGCGGCGTGGCCTGGTTCACCACACGCGTGACGCCACCGCCACGGTAGCGGGTGATGTGGTTCCAGATCACCTCCACACCGCTTTTCGGGATCGGGAACGGAATCGCGATCTGGAAGTTCTCCAGCCCGTTGCCGCCAGCGACCAGGTTGGTGGTGGTGGCGTTCTTCTTGATGGCGGCGAACACCGAGTCCGGCACCGTGGAGCCACGCTGGGTCGGGTACACCGGCAGCTTGAAGGTGTCCGGATAGCGCTTGAACATGGCCAACTGGCCAGGGGACAGCTTGTCCTTGTACTGGTCGACGTTCTGCGCGGTGATGGTGAACTTGGGCTTGTCGTTGCCGTACGGGTCGGACAGGAAGCCCTTGGCATCGACCGAACCGGCCGTGGTGCTCAGGGGCTGCCAGGCGGTGATCGAACCGTCGGCATTGCCGGCCTTCTCGGCGCCCATCGGGGTCAGGCTGGTGCCCAGCTTGGCGGCTTCGTCGGCGGACACCGCCGCCATCACGCCGGTGGCGAGCAGCGACAGGCTCAGCACACCGATTTTCAACAGACTCTTGGTTGCTTTCATGATCTTGGTCTTCCCGGATCAGTGCTTAGAAGTTCACGCCGAAGCTGAGGGCGATGAAGTCGCGGTCATCCACGGTGGTGTACTTGCCATCGAAGAAGTTGGTGTACGACAGGCTCGCGGTGTAGGTGTTCTGGTATTCGGCGTCCAGGCCCAGGCTGACCGCCTTGCGCCCTTCCTCGAAGTTGCCGCCCGGGCCTGGCGAGTAGCCGGACACGTCATGCGACCAGGCCACGCTCGGCTTGAGGTTGACCCCGGCGAACACATCGTTGTAGTCCCAGATCACGCGGCCACGGTAGCCCCACGAGGTGCTGGTGGTGTAGCCGTCCTTTTCGCACTTGCGGCTGCGGTTGGCGGAGGAACCACCGCCAGGCGCGGCGCCACCGATGGTGCCGGCGTTGAGGATGTCCGAGCAGGTGTTGAGGCCGAAGGTATCCGGCAGCGGGCCAGGGCCATACACCGGATCGCGGCCGTAGCGCAGCTTGTCGGCGCTTTCCAGGCCGCCCACGTGGGTCACGCCCACTTCACCTACCACGGTCATGCGGCTGGCGCCCATCACCTGGTCGAAGAAGTGCGTCAGGGTGGTCTGGAACTGGGTGATTTCCTTGCGCTTGTAGCCGTGCAGGTCGGTATCGGCCTGGCCCTTGAGCAGCGAGGCATTGCCGAACGTGCCGCCCAGCTGGGTGACCCCGGCGTACAGGATGTCGGTGGTGTTCAGCTGCACCGGTGCGTTCGGCCGGTAGCTGATTTCACCGCTCCACGCGGTGCCGGTAGGCAGGGTGGTGGAGAAGCTCAGGCCGTACAGGCGGATGTCTTCGGGATACTCGACGAAGTACTTGGAGTTGCCCGCCACGATGGCGGCGCCGGTGCGCGGGTCGACCATGCCGGCAATGGCGTAGGCCTGTGCAGAAGCCCCCGTGGCGCTGAAGATCGGCGCACGGCTGTGGTAGTTCATGGCGTAGGCGCCGAACTCGGTATTGAGCGGTTCGAACATGTAGCGCAGGGCAACACCGAACTGGCCGCTGTCACGGGCATCGCGGTCGGGGCCGCGCGCCACCTTGATGCCTTCCTCGTTCACGTCCACGCCGAAGTTGGCCAGGCCGGCGATCTGTGCCGGGGTCATGGTGCGGCTGCTGGACAATACGCGCAGGTTGTCGGTGCAACCGTCGGCGATGATGTCCGGCTGGGAGAAGAAGGTGCCGCAGTTGTCGACGACGGTCTGGTCCCATTCCAGCTGGTAGAAGGCTTCGGCCGACAGGTTGTCGGTCAGGCTCTGGGAGATGTAGAACATGTTGACCGGGATCAGGCCTTCCTTGATCTCGGCACCCGGGCGGCGGAACGCGGAAACGTCGATGGGGTTGATCGAGTTGATGCCACCACCGATGAAGGTACTTTCACCCCAGCTCACCACCTGCTTGCCGAAACGCACCGAACCCGGCAGTTCGCCAATCGAGTAGTTGTGGTAGACGAAAGCGTCGAGCAGCTCGGCACCGGACGACTTGGCGCCCTCTTTGCGGTTGGAGTCGCTGATGTCCTTGAACTGGCGGTGTTCGTCCTTGAGTTCGAAGTCGTACCAGTACTTGCCACGCACGAACACGCCGGTGTCGCCGTACTTGAGCTCCAGGTCGTGGATGCCCTTGAAGATCTTCGAGAAGGTCTCGCCGCGCTTGAAGTTCAGGTGGCCGTCGTCGGAGGTCTGCGACAGCCCCTTGCCGCCGTTGTTGACGCCGATCAGGTTCTGGTTCGGCTTGGCCGTCGACCAGCTGGCCCCCACGGACAGCGACGAGTCGAACTGACCTTCGATTTCACCGATGTTGAAACTGACGCCGAATGCAGGGCCGGCGAGCGTAGAAGCGAGGCTGACGGCCAATGGCAATTTCGCCCGGCGCCAGAACAGATTTACTGATGTCATCGACGCTACTCCATGTACTTTATTTTTATGGCAGTGAGTCCTTTGAGAAACGCATCGAACGACCGACGTGAATACGCCTGCTGGTCGACCAACGTGGCAGTGCGCAGTCATTTGCGCGGGCCCCCGTCCCTAAAAATCCCCTGACCCGACTATAGCCAGCAGGTACCTGTGCTTGATCCCTCTAAAGTGTGATTTGCACGTTGGTACTACACCCAAAGAGCTGATTCGCTCGCCAACTGCGCGGGCAGCGGCAAGGATGGCCTATTTTTTCGCTTTGACAAGGCGCGCAGGTGTCTGGCGCAAGGGTCGCACCCGCCAGGGCGCGACCGGCCCGCCTTCAGAGGGTGGACAGAAATGCGCTGTTGCTGGCCTGCCAGTGGCTGATGTCGACGCGGATGCGCTTCTTGTCCAGCTTGCCCACGCTGGTCTTGGGAATTTCGGTAACAAGGGCGATCTGGCTGGGGATTGCCCACTTGTTGATCATGCCCAGCTCCACGTAGGGCTTGAGGTGCTCCTTGAGCTCGCGGGCGTCGATGCTGGTGCCGTCACGCACCACCAGCAGGGCAAACGGACGCTCGCCCCACTGCGGATCGGGTACACCCACCACCGCCACTTCGCGCACCGAGGGGTGGCGGCTGACGAGGTCTTCGAGGGCCAGCGACGACACCCACTCCCCGCCGGTCTTGATCACGTCCTTGATGCGATCGCGGATATCGACCACGCCCATGCTGTCGATGGTCGCCACATCCCCGGTGTGCAGCCAGCCGCCCTGCCACAGCTCGGCGCCTTTCTCCGGTTCGCGGAAATACCCCATGCTCAGCCACGGCGCGCGCAGCACCAGTTCGCCCTGGGACTCGCCGTCAGCCGGCAGGAAGCCGCCTTCGGCATCCATCACCGCGGCCTCCACCAGCGGCACCGGCACGCCGGCCTTGATGCGGTAGCTGATGCATTCGTCGTCGCTGCCGGCCAGCAGCTCTTCGTTGAGGTGGGCACAGGCCACCAGCGGGCAGGTTTCCGACATGCCATAGGCCGCCGTGAGCTGGATGCCCTGGGCCTTGGCCGACTCATACAGGGCGCGGTTGAGCGAGCTGCCGCCAATGATGATCTTCCAGCCGCCGAAATCCTGGCCCTGCGCGCCCTTGGCGTTGAGCAGCATCTGCAGGATGGTCGGTACGCAGTGCGAGAAGGTGACCTTTTCGCCCCGCCACAGCTGACACAGCATCTCCGGCTCGTAGCGCCCCGGGTAGACCTGCTTGAGCCCGAGCATGGTGGCCACGTAGGGGATGCCCCAGGCGTGCACGTGGAACATCGGGGTGATGGGCATGTACACATCATCGGTGCCCAGCAGGCGGATGCTGTCGATGCTGCCGGTCACGGTAGCCACGCCCAGGGTGTGCAGCACCAGCTGGCGGTGGGTGAAATACACGCCCTTGGGGTTGCCGGTGGTACCGGTGGTGTAGAAGGTGGTGGCCACCGAGTTCTCGTCGAAGTCGGGGAAGTCGTAGGTGGTGGCCGCGCCGGCCAGCAAGTGCTCGTACTCGCCCACCAGGTTCGGCAGTTCGGCATGCTTGTCGGGGCCGTCGGTGAGCAACAGGGTCTTCTCGACCGTGGTCAGTTGCGGCGCGATGGACTGATACAGCCCGATGAAATCGCTGTTGACCAGCACGAAGCGGTCTTCGGCGTGGTTCATGGTGTAGAGGATCTGCTCGGGCGACAGGCGCACGTTGATGGTGTGGGCCACCGCGCCGATCATCGGGATGGCGAACATGCACTCCAGGTAGCGATGGCTGTCCCAGTCCATCACCGCCACGGTGTCGCCGGCCTTGACCCCGGCTGCGGTGAGCACGTTGGCCAGGCGCGCGATGCGCTCGCTCAGGGTCAGGTAGTTGTAGCGCAGCTGATCGCGGTACACGATCTCGCGGGTTTTCTCGTAGCGGCTGCCCGACATCAGCAGGCGCTTGATCAGCAGCGGGTATTCGTAAGCGCCCGCAGCGGGGGCGATAATCCTGGTTTGCAGCATGGGAGTCCCTTTTTCGAGTACGCAGGCATGGCAATACGGCGCTTACTCTAGAACGGGACGGGGGCGCTCAAATCAGCCAAAGGAATGATTTGCGCGCCCGCAGGGATGACAGGCCAATGGCCATCAACCGCCTCAGTGCATCTCGGTGAAGGCGATCTTGATACCCAGCGCCACCAGCACCGCGCCCATGCCGCGATCGAACCAGTGGCCCATGCGCGCAAACCCGGAGCGCACGCGGGCGTGGCTGAACAGCAGGGCCACCAGGCAGAACCACAGGCCGGTGGCCAGCGCCAGGTAGGCCCCGTAGCCGGCCTGTATCAGCAGCGGAGTGTGCGGGTTGATCACCACCGTGAACAGCGACAGGAAGAACAGCGTGGCCTTGGGGTTCAGGCCGTTGGTCATGAACCCTGCCACAAAGGCGGCACGCGGGGTGCGCGCCACGGTCGAGACCTGCACGCTCTCGCTGCCGGCAGGCGCCGGGCGGGCACGCAGGGCCTTGATGCCGATGTACACCAGGTAGGCCGCAGCCAGCCACTTGAGCACGTTGAACAGCATGATCGACTGCGACACGATCAGGCCGATGCCCAGCAGCGAATAGCCCACATGCAGGAAGATCGCCGTGCCCACGCCGAAGGCGGTCCAGGTACCGGCGCGCCGACCGTGGGTAACACTTTCGCGCACCACCACCGCAAAGTCCGGGCCGGGGCTGGCCACGGCCAGCAGGTGGATCAGCGCAACGGTGAGAAATTCTGCCCAGTACATGGGGTGACGCTCCTGGCAAACGATCGGGTGGCGTACCTTACCCACTGCCTGGCAGTTCTGAAAGATACAGTTACAAGTGAATCGGCACAGTCACCTCCCGTGCAGCCGGATGCCTGGCTTTACGCCCACGGCGATGCAGGCTCTAATGCCCCACTACCTGCCCAAACCACACCCCAGGAGCCTGCCCCATGACCTTGCGCCGCGCTGTATTCCTCGACCACAGCTCCCTGGACCTGGGCGACCTCGACCTGAGCCGCCTGCGCGGCTGCTTCGATGAACTGCAGTTGCACCCGGCCACTGCCCCCCACGAGGTGGCCGAGCGCCTGCAGGGCGCGAGCGTGGCGATCACCAACAAGGTGCACCTGGACGCCGCCGCCCTCGCCGCCTGCCCCGACCTCAGGCTGATCCTGGTGTCGGCCACCGGCACCAACAACGTCGACCTGCAGGCCGCGCGCGCCCAAGGCATCGTGGTCAGCAACTGCCAGGGCTACGGCACGCCCTCGGTGGCGCAGCACACCCTGGCCCTGCTGCTGGCGCTGGCCACTCGCCTGCCCGATTACCAGCAGGCGGTGGCCGACGGCAAATGGGCCCAGGCCAGGCAGTTCTGCCTGCTCGACTTTCCCATCGTCGAACTGGAGGGCAAGACCCTCGGCCTGCTCGGCCACGGCGAACTTGGCGGTGCGGTGGCACGCCTGGCCGAAGCCTTCGGCATGCGCGTGCTGTCCGGCCAGTTGCCCGGCCGCCCGGCCCGCGATGATCGCCTGAGCCTGGCCGAGCTGCTGCCGCAGGTGGATGCGCTGACCCTGCACTGCCCGCTCAACGACAGCACCCGCAACATGATCGGCGCCGCCGAGCTGGCCCTGCTCAAGCCCGGCGCGTTCGTGGTCAACACCGCCCGTGGCGGGCTGATCGACGAGCAGGCGCTGGCCGACGCACTGCGCAGCGGGCACCTGGGTGGCGCCGCCACCGACGTGCTCAGCGTGGAGCCTCCGGTCAATGGCAACCCCCTGCTGGCAGGCGATATCCCGCGCCTTGTGGTCACCCCGCACAGTGCCTGGGGCGCGGTCGAGGCGCGCCAGCGCATCGTCGGCCAACTGGCCGAGAACGCCGAAGCCTTCCTGCAGGGCAACCCGCGCCGAGTGGTCAGCTGAGTTCTGCTAGAATTCGCGACTTTTTGCAGAGGGGCGCCGACCATGGACCCGCGTAGTGAAGTGTTGCTCCGTCAGGCCGAGCTGTTCAAAGGCCCCGTGTTGCTGGCCGGCCTGCCCGCCGACGACCTGCTGGGCAGCCTGCCCGATGCCCGCGCCTGGAGCTGGCACGCCGGCGACCAGGCCGCGCTCGAGGCGCGATTTGCCGGGCGCAGTCACTATGGCGTGGAGGTGCCGCCGGTGGCTTTCGACGGCGCCGTGCTGTTTCTGCCCAAGTCCCGCGATCTGGCCAACTACCTGCTCAATGCCCTGGCCTCGCGCCTGGGTGGGCGCCAGCTGTACCTGGTGGGTGAAAAGCGCGGGGGTATCGAGGGTGCGGCCAAGCAGCTGCACGCCTTCGGCAAGCCGCGCAAGCTCGACAGTGCACGCCATTGCCAGCTGTGGCAGGTCACGGTGGACACCCCGCCAGAGGCGCAGCCGCTGGAAAGCCTGGCGCAACGATTCGAACTGCCACTGGCCGAAGGCCCGCTGCAGATCGTGAGCCTGCCCGGGGTCTTCAGCCATGGCCGGCTGGACCGCGGCAGCGCGCTGCTGCTGGATAACCTCGAGCAACTGCCCGTGGGCCATGTGCTGGACTTTGGCTGCGGCGCGGGCGTACTCGGCGCGGCGATCAAGCGCCGCTACCCACAAAGCCGGGTAACGCTGCTGGACGTGGATGCCTTCGCCGTGGCCAGCAGCCGCCTGACCCTGGCCGCCAATGGCCTGGAGGGGGAGGTCATCGCCGGTGACGGCATCGATGCCGCGCCCCGCGAGCTGAACGTGATCCTGAGCAATCCGCCGTTTCACACCGGGGTTCACACCAATTACCACGCCTCGGAAACCTTGCTGAAAAAATCGGCCGATCATCTGAAAAAAGGCGGCGAACTTCGGCTTGTGGCCAACAGCTTCCTGCGGTACCAACCGCTCATCGAAGGCGCCTTGGGCAACTGCCTGATTCGCGACGAGGGACAAGGCTTTCGGATCTACCAGGCCACACGAACTTAAAAACTTCGCTTGCCCAAACGGTTTTGCCTAGGCAGAATCCGCTCCGTCCTAGGGGAGTAGTCTCCCGCGAGCACCCAGCTCGCCCGGTACGCGTCAACATACTTGGTCCTCAGACCATGGCGCGTACGACCCACGGTCCGCACAGACGGATCCAGGGTTTGACAAGACCTATGACACGCACACCTTACCCGGGGCGGGAAGGCTGTACGTGTCATAGCCGTGTCGACCCGCCCCCGTAGGAATCCTGATGCTGGAATCATTGCTGGTCCCCACCGCCATCGTTGCGCTCGCCGAAATCGGCGACAAGACGCAACTGCTCGCGCTCATCCTCGCTGCACGCTTTCGCAAACCCTGGCCGATCATCGCCGGTATCGTTGCCGCGACCCTGGCCAACCATGCGGCGGCCGGTGCGGTGGGTGCGTGGTTCGGCAGTTTCTTCTCGGAGGCCACGTTGCACTGGATCCTGGCCGCAAGCTTTGCCGCCACGGCCCTGTGGACCCTGGTGCCGGACAAGATGGATGACGATGAAGCCAGTACGGCGCGGCGCTTCGGCCCGTTCCTGACCACGCTGATCGCGTTCTTCATTGCCGAGATCGGCGACAAGACGCAGGTGGCCACGGTGATGCTGGCGGCGCAGTACCCGCACCTGATCATGGTGATCATCGGCACCACCCTGGGCATGCTGATTGCCAACGTACCGGTGGTGCTGGCGGGCAATTTTGCCGCCGAGAAGCTGCCGTTGACCCTGATCCGTCGCCTGGCGGCCACGGCATTCGTGGTGCTGGCGCTGGTGGCGGTGTATTCGGCGATGAAGGTCAGCGGGTGGGTGGGCTGATACCGGCTAGCGCGTGAAGCATTCGCCGGCAAGGCCGGCCCCTACAGGTTCGGGTAGGAGCCGACAGTGCCGGCGAAGGTCACGGCGCTATTTTCTGGCTTGCTCGTACAACGGCATCACCTTGGGAATCGCCGCCTGCAACGACGCGATACGGCTGCTCGAAGCCGGGTGAGTGCTCATGAACTCAGGCTGCGAACCACCCGACGCTTCGGTCATCTTGTTCCACAGGCTGATCGCCGCATTCGGGTTGTAGCCCGCACGCGCCGCCAGCTCCAGGCCGATCAGGTCGGCTTCGTTCTCGTTGCTGCGGCTGTTGGGCAAGGTCATGCTGTACTGCACCACGGTGTCGGCCAGCGCCAGGCTGTCCTGGCCTAGGCCGAACAGGGCACCTGCGCCCTGGCGCGCCATCTCCACACCATAGGCCTTGGACATCGCCTCGCGACCATGCTCGCGCAGGGCGTGGGCGATCTCGTGGCCCATCACCGCCGCGATCTCGTCGTCGGTCAGCTTGAGCTTGTCGATCAGGCCGGTATAGAAAATGATCTTGCCTCCCGGGCCGCAGTTGGCATTGAGCTCGTCGCTCTTGATCAGGTTGACTTCCCATTTCCACTGCGCCGCATCGGGGCGGAACTTCGGCGCCTGCACGATCAGCCGGTCGGCAATGGCCTGCACCCGCTTGGCGGTGGCGCTGGTCTTGTCGAGCATACCCTTGGTGGATGCCTCGCCCAGGGTCTGCTGGTACGACTGCGCGTACATCTGGTTGACCTCATCGGTCGACAGCATGCTGAACATGTACTGCTTGCGCTCCACGCCTACCGCTCCACCACTGGTGGTGTTCACGGCCTGGCAACCGGCCAGCAGCACACTGGCGCTCAGGGCGCCGATAACAACTGATCTACGCATGAAAACACTCCCTTCGAACATGCGGCGTATCCTAGGCCGCGCATCATAAACGCGCTACAGCCGTTCGCGAAGAATTGCATCGCCACACTCATGCTTTGCCCCCGGCGCGCCGATAACGCCCAGACAGGCGACCCTCTTTGCGCTCGGAGCTCCCATGAAGTTCAAGTCGATCCAGTTTTCCGTGGCCGCGCTGGCCGGTGCCATCGTGCTGAGCATCGTTGCAGCACTGGTGCTATACGCAGTGTATTCCGGTGCCCGCACCCAGACGCTGGTGCACAACCGCACCCAGCAACAGTTCGAGGCAGTGATCGAGCAACGCCTGACGGCCCTGGCCCAGACCCAGGTCAGCCAGATCCAGCGCAGCCTCGAGGCGCCGCTGCTGATCGCCCGCGGCCTGGCCACCACCAATGCCCTGATCGGCATGCAGGATGCTGCCGGCAACCCGCAGCTCAAGCTCGAACGCGAACAGATGATCGCCCTGCTCAGGCAGACCGCCCTGGACAACCCGCTGTTGCTGGGCGTTTACGTGGGCTGGGAGCCCAATGCGCTGGACCACGACGATGCCCGCTATGCAGGCAGCACGCTGGCGGGCGTCAACCCGCAGAGCGGGCGCTTTCTGCCGTGGTGGTACCGTAACGACGACGGTAGCCTGACCCTCGACAAACTCCAGGATGTGGACGACCGTACCCTGCTGCCCACAGGCGTGCGCACCAGCGAGTACTACCTGTGTTCCAAGGAGACCGGCAAGGCCTGCGCCATCGACCCGGCCCCGTACCAGGTGGGCAACAAGACCGTGATGCTGGCCTCGTTCGTCGAGCCGATCATGGTCAACGGCCAGTTCCAGGGCATCGCCGCCGCCGACCTGTCGCTGAACTTCATCCAGGATATGCTCAAGGCCGCCGACGCCCAGCTGTATGACGGCGCGGGCGAGATGGCGCTGCTGTCCAACAACGGACGCGTGGTGGCCTACACCAAGGATGCGAGCACGTTCGGCAAAAAAGCCAGCGATGTGCTGCAACCCAATGAAGTGGCGGTGCTCGGCAACCTGTCGGGCAAGGCGCTGCACTACGAAATCGACCATGCCAGCGGACAGATCGAGCTGTTCGTGCCATTTGCCGTGGGCAACACCGCCTCGCGCTGGACCTTGCTGCTGCAACTGCCGGTCAGCGCGGTGATGGCCGACCTCGACGCGCTGCAGCGCGAAATGAGCGCCCAGCGCAGCACCGACCTCACCGGCATGATCGTGGTCGGCCTGGGCATCGCCGGGCTTGGCCTGCTGGTGATCTGGCTGCTGGCCCACGGCATCGCCCGGCCGCTGCGCCAGATGGTCGGCATGCTGGACGACATCGCCCAGGGCGAAGGTGACCTGACCCGGCGCCTGAGCAGTGATCGCGCCGACGAACTGGGCGCCATCGCCCGTGGCTTCAATACATTCCTGAGCAAGCTGCAGGCAATGATCAGCCAGGTGGTGGTGTCGGTGCAGAAGGTCAGCGACTCGTCCGAGCACACCGCCGACATCGCCATTCGCACCAACCAGGGCGTGCACAAGCAGATGGCCGAAATCGACCTGGTGGCCACTGCGGTGCATGAAATGACCGCGACCGCCCAGGACGTGGCGCGCAATGCCACCCATGCGGCGCAAGCGGCCAGCAATGCCGACCAGGCCGCCAACCAGGGCCTGGAGATCGTGCGCAACACCTCCACCTCGATCAGCGCCCTGGCCGAGGAGATCGGCCGTGCGGTGGGTGTGGTACAGGCCCTGGCACGTGACAGCGAGAACATCAACGCGATCCTGGTGGCGATTCGTGCAATTGCCGAACAGACCAACCTGCTGGCGCTCAACGCGGCCATCGAGGCGGCGCGAGCCGGTGAACAGGGGCGCGGGTTTGCCGTGGTGGCCGATGAAGTGCGCAACCTGGCGCAGAAGACCCAGCAGGCTACCGAAGAGATCCAGCAGATGATCCAGCAGCTGCAGCAGGGCACGCGGGATGTGGTGCAGGTAATGGAGGACAGTCAGGGCAAGACCGAAGTCAGCGTGCAACAGGCGGCGCAGGCGGCCCAGGCGCTGGAGAGCATCACCCGGGCGGTGTCGGTGATCAACGACATGAACACCCAGATCGCCAGCGCGGCGGAGGAGCAGAGCGCAGTGGCCGAGGACATCAACCGCAACGTGATCAATATCGGCCAGGTGGCCAATGAAGTGGCTGGCGGGGCGGATGAGTCAAGCACAGCGAGCGCGGAGCTGACCAAGCTGGCGGAGCAGCAGCGGCGGTTGATCAATCAGTTTCGCGTCTGAGCCAGAAGCTTCGCCGGCAAGGCCGGCTCCTACAGGGGCATGCAGTGCCTGTAGGAGCCAGCCTTGCCGGCGAAGGGCTCACCACTTACGCCGGGGTCAGGCACTCCGGCGCATTCAACTTCGGATCATTCACCAGGTTCGCCAGCACCCGCTCGCGCAAGGCGGCCTGCGGGCCAGCGAGCAATTCCTGCAACTTCACCAGCGGCGTCTGCGGGTCCAGCCACGCGGCCTGCCCTGCCGCATCCAGAATCAGCGGCCGGCGCTGGTTGACTGCGGCCTGGGTCACCACCGCCGTGCTCAGCCACACCTGGTCCTGCACCGGGTAGGCCTCCCACACGCCGGCAAAGAACAGCGAAGACCCCTCGCCCGGCGTCAGCCAGTAAGGCCGCTTGCGCGCGGTGCCGCGCCACTCGTAGAAGCCGTTGGCCGGCAGCAGGCAACGGCGCAGGCGAAACGCTTCGCGAAACATCGGTTGCTCGGCCAGGGTCTCGGCGCGCGCCTGGGCCGGGGTGCGCGACAGGTCGGTCAGCCACGCCGGGGTCAGCCCCCAGCGCGCCCGCGCCAGCTCCAGCTGGCCTTCGCGCTGACGCTGGATCAGCACCGAGGCGCCGGGCGAGATGTTCCATTGCGCCTGCTGGTCAGGCGGGAACCCGGGCAGCGCGGCAAACGCCGAAGACCAGCGAAACAGGGCGTAACGTCCACACATGAGCAAAACCTAGCAAATCAGTATTCCCGGAAGGCTCTCCGGCTCGTCGCCAGGAAGCGGCTGGGCGCCATTGTACGCGGCGATCAGCTGGCGTGCGTATTCGGCCTGCGCATCGGGCACCGCCAGGCCCAGCAGCCCCTGCATCGGCAGCTCGCCCACGGCGCCCATCAGGTCGCGCCCACTCAGGTGCGCCTGGATCCCTTCGCTGCGCAGCATGCCGATCAGAAGCTCGGCCTCCAGCAGACTTTCCGGCTCGTAGATACGCTGCATCACTCGTCCTCGCGCTTGACGTCCAGCATCCACTCCTCGCCATGCACCTGCAGCACGAACACGATCGGCCGGCAACAGACCTGGCAGTCCTCGATATAGCTCTGGTCGCCACCGGACAGGTCAACGGTGGTTTCCACTTGCTCACCGCAGTAAGGACAATCATAGAAAGCAGATTCCACCATCGCAGTCTCCCAGGTGACTTGTGCGTATAATTGCCGGTCTATTTACAGGCCTTGCCGGTGTCTGAGCCGTTTTTCAGTCCGCAGCCCTACTATTACCCTAGCCGTTTCCAACAAGAGAGCATGATGGGCGAATTCGATGCCATCCGACCGTACAACGACGCCGAGGTGCCCGCCGTGCTGGCGCGCCTGCTCAGCGACCCGGCATTTCTGGATATCCTCACCCACTTTCGCTTCCCGCGCATGGCCGGGGCTTTCGGATGGCTGCTCAAGCCGCTGATCGCCCGGCGCCTGCGCAAGGAATTTGCCGGGGTCAGTTGCGTATCGACCCTGCAGGACAAGGTCGAATACTACGTCGACCACACCATCGACCGCGCCACCGACGGGGTGACCTACACCGGTGTCGAGCAGTTCAAGTCCGGCAGTGCCTACCTGTTCCTGGCCAACCACCGCGACATCGTGATGGACCCGGCCTTCGTCAACTATGCGGTGTACCACGCCGGCCTGCCGACCCCGCGCATCGCAATCGGCGACAACCTGCTGCAAAAGCCGTTCGTCAGCGACATGATGCGCCTGAACAAGAGCTTCATCGTGCACCGCTCGATCACCGGGCGGCGCGAAAAGCTGGCGGCCTATCAGCTGCTGTCGGCCTACATCAACCACTCGATCCGCAACGACTGCGCCTCGATCTGGATCGCCCAGGCCGAGGGGCGCGCCAAGGATGGTGACGACCGCACCGATTCGGCGATCCTCAAGATGTTCCACATGAGCCGCAAGGACGAACCGTTCGGCGCGGTGATCCAGTCGCTGAACCTGAGCCCGGTGTCGATCAGCTACGAGTACGACCCGTGCGACCAGGCCAAGGCCCGCGAGCTGTACATCCGCGCCACCACCGGCACCTACAGCAAGGCGCCTGGCGAGGATGACGTGAGCATCGCCCAGGGCATCACCGGCTACAAAGGTCGCGTGCACATCAACTTTGCCCCGCCGGTGAGCGAGTACTTCGAAGACACCAAGCAGCTGGCGGCGGAAATCGATCGGCAGATACTGGGTGGCTACCGGTTGTTCCCGGTGCATTACCTGGCGTATGCACAGTGGGCCGATGCCGACCCGCAGTTGCAGGTGCCCAGGGCCGCCGAGGTGTTCCCGGCCGATGAGCTGGCCCGAGCCCAGGCCGAGTGGCAGCGGCGCCTGGATGCCTGCCCGGTGGAACACCAGCCGTACCTGGTGCTGCAGTATGCGATGCCGGTGCGCAACCAGTACCGCGTCAAGGCGGGGTTGGCGCTCTAGAGCGCGTCGCCCGTATCGCGGGTCAAGCCCGCTCCCACAGGGATATCACTGGCCTTGAGTACAGTGCAGAACATGTGGGAGCGGGCTTGACCCGCGATGGCTTCACCTCAGATCCAGGTACTGAACCACGACAGCAGCAGCGCCATCGCCAGGCACGAAAACCCCAGGATGTAGTAGAACCGGTTCACCCGCAGGTTCATCCCCTCCACCATCACCTCATCACGCGCCAGCCCCGCCAGCGCCTGCGCGCCACGACGCCGCGCCGCTTGCAACAGCAACCCGCCAGGGCAGGTAATCAACAAGGCCAGCACATTGATCAGCTTGGCCGGGTGGGCCGCCAGCAGCCCCCACATCACTTGCAACGACATCGCACAACCTCGATAAAAAACCAGACCTCGACACGCCGCGCATTCTACCCAAGCGCCAGCGGCTCTCTCGTACTTTGCGACCGATGACAATTAAATCCGGCCGTCACACGTTCGTCATCCCGACAAGCCACTCTATTGCCCTTCAACACTCAGGGAGCTTGTCATGCTGCACGCCGAAAACCAGGACCGCCTCTATCTGATCGCCCCCAGCGATGAACAACAGGCCTTGATCGACGGCCTGGCGTTCAACGTCCAGGACCGCCAGTGGCTGGTGTACTGCGCACTTGGCGGGCATGCCCACCATGACCTGCCGGAGGTCGACCAGGGCACCGGCATCAGCCTGCTGGACTTCTACGTCGAAGCCGCCTGAGCAGGTCACGCCCACTAAAAAGCCCGATGCCTGCAACGAGGCATCGGGCTTTTTCGTTTGCCGTCAGCGGGTTTACTCGCCCAGTACCTGACCGACCGTCGGGTCCTTGAACAGGCGGGTCAGGGCGTCGCTGAGCACGTCACCCACCAGCTTGGTGTTGGTTTCCTGGTTGGGCGCCATGCCGAAGCGCTGGTCCAGCGAGGCGCCGTAGCGACCGCTGTAGCGGCGGTTGGCATTGGACACGTCGGCACGGAAGGTGGCGCCGATGGTGGCCTCGGTCACGTACAGGCCTTCCTTGGGCGACTGGTACTTCAGCTCGGCCAGGGTCACGGTCAGCTGCGGGGCGTTGTAGGCGTTCGCCGTGGGCGTGAAGCCCAGCAGGCGCACCGCTGCCTCGGCCTGGGCCTGCAGCTTGGGCACGATGTCATTGCCGTTCACGGTGATGGCGCTGGTTTCCGGGTACAGCCCGCCGCGGGTACCCAGGGTTTGCGAAGGACGACCATCGACCACCTTGACCACCACCGGCTGGCCACGACCCACGGGCGCGAGCTGGGCAGTGAGTTTGGGTTGCGGGCTGAGTTGTTGCGGGCTGTGGGCACAACCGACCAGGGTCAGGCTGGTGACAGCGATCAAACCGAACAACAAACGTTGCAACATGCTCATCTCTCCAGGAATAGCAGCAAAGGTCGCCAGTATAACCACCCGGGACCACCCCAGCCATCGGGGCCAGCCACTGTCACAATCGTTTCATCATCGACCGCGTAGACTGCCCACCTGCGCCGGTGAGCGCTCTGTTCAGCCGCCTGCCCCCTGCAGGCCAGCCCGCCACGGCGTGGCCGGCGAAGCAAAGCGCAACAAAAGTCGTTAATAAAGATCGTTTCTGCCCGCGACCTCGTTATAATCTCCCCCCGATTATAAGGACGTCTCCTGATCGGGCCTCGCAGCACCGCCAATGCCATTGCATCGGCATCCCCGAATCGCCCACAGAGAGCCGCCCACACAGGTCTTGCCAAGCTGGTGTGCCCGCGTTCCTTCGGCGCTCTGCTCTGCCTGAACCTGCCGGGTTTGCCATCGTGCACACCCTTTTTGAGGTTCACGACTCCAAAAGAGCGTGAAAAAACGGTTTTCACAACTTCACGAGAGTGTGGCGAGCAATGAACAGTCTGGCATGTGTAAAAGCAGCAACTGCGTCCCTGAAAGCCCCAAACAGCTGGCAACAGCACTCATCTGCGATGGGTGACTAAGGCCGGTCCATAGCGCACGATGGACACCTTGACCATAAGTCGAATTGCCGCACGGGCGGTAAAATGCGTTCATAGGCAACGCAAAGCCCGGTTGGTGGTGTCCGCGGAAGTTGAAAAACCTGCGAAGTAGCGGACATGGAAATCCCGGCCAAGCCTGGGAGCCATGCTGTCAATTTGGTGCTGAAGATTTTTGGAGACGCGTTAATGGCGCAGAACGAAGCAGTCGATGTAGTACTGGTAGGGGCCGGCATCATGAGTGCCACCCTGGCCGTACTGCTCAAGGAACTCGACCCGGCGATGAAGCTGGAAGTCGTCGAGTTGATGGATTCGGGTGCCGCGGAAAGTTCCAACCCGTGGAACAACGCCGGGACCGGCCATGCCGGGCTGTGTGAGCTGAACTACACGCCGCAGGCCGCCGACGGCAGCATCGACATCAAGAAAGCGGTGCACATCAATACCCAGTTCGAGGTATCCCGGCAGTTCTGGGCCTACCTGAGCAAAAAGGGCGCCTTCAAGAACCCGCGTGCCTTCATCAACCCGATCCCGCACCTGAGCTACGTCGAAGGTGACAAGGGCGTCGCGTTCCTGAAAAAGCGGTTTGAATCGCTCAAGCCTCACCACGCCTTCGCCGAGATGGAATACACCGAAGACAAGGCGCTGATGAACGAGTGGATGCCGCTGATGATGCCGGGCCGCCCCGCCGACCAGCACATCGCCGCCACCCGCGTGATGAAAGGCACCGACGTCAACTTCGGCGCCCTGACCAACAAGCTGCTCAAGCACCTGGCCGACACCCCCGAGTCGCAGGTCAAGTACAGCAAGAAGGTCACCGGCCTGCGCCGTAACGGCAGCGGCTGGACCGTCACCATCAAGGACGTCAACAGCGGCAGCAGCCGCGACGTCGATGCCCGCTTCGTGTTCCTCGGCGCCGGTGGCGCGGCCCTGCCGCTGCTGCAGCTGTCGGGCATCGAGGAGAGCAAGGGCTTCGGCGGTTTCCCGGTCAGCGGCCAGTGGCTGCGCTGCGACAACCCCGAGGTGGTCAAGCGCCACCAGGCCAAGGTCTACAGCCAGGCCGCCGTGGGTTCGCCGCCGATGTCGGTACCGCACCTGGATACCCGCGTCGTCGACGGCAAGACCTCGCTGCTGTTCGGCCCGTACGCCGGCTTCACCACCAAGTTCCTCAAGCACGGCTCGTTCCTCGACCTGCCGCTGTCGGTGCGCCTGGGCAATATCGGGCCGATGCTGGCCGTGGCCCGCGACAACTTCGACCTGACCAAGTACCTGGTCAGCGAGGTGATGCAGTCGATGGAACAGCGCCTGGAATCGCTGCGTCGCTTCTACCCTGAAGCCAAGGCCGAAGACTGGCGCCTGGAAGTGGCCGGGCAACGGGTGCAGATCATCAAGAAAGACCCGAAAAAAGGCGGCATCCTGCAGTTCGGTACCGAACTGGTGGCGGCCAAGGACGGCTCGCTGGCCGCCCTGCTGGGCGCCTCGCCGGGTGCTTCGGTCACCGTGTCGATCATGCTGGAACTGATCGAACGCTGCTTCCCCGAGCAGGCCAAGGGCGCCTGGGCGGCCAAGCTCAACGAGATCTTCCCGGCACGGGAGAAGGTCCTGGCGACCGACGCTGCGCTGTACCACAAGATCAGCGCGCAGAACGACGAGGCCCTGGGCCTGGTCGAGAACCAGCCGACGCAAAGCTACGCGTAAGCGTGATGCATGAAAAAACGCCCCTCGGGGCGTTTTTTCATGGCTGCGATGTACTCACTTGCGGGCGCTGTCGATGATCTCGATGTACTCGGGCGCATTGCGCTGGTCGCCGATCACCTGGGCGAAGGTGTTGCCGTGCTCGTCCTTGCCGTCCACATCGTATCCGGCCTCGACGAAGAAGCCGACGAAACGTTCGAAGTCATCGATGCGCAGGCCGCGATAGGCCTTGATCAGTTTGTGGTGCGAGGGCGAGCTGGCATCGGCCGGTTCGAACTGGAGAAACGACTTGATGTAGTCGTCGCTGATCTCATCACCAATCACTTGCTTCTTGTCTTTACGCATTGCCGACTCCAACTGAACCATCACGGACATTTTTCACGGGCCGGCAGTTTACCCCCCGGCAGCGCTGTGGCTCAACGCGCGCGTAGGGTGCCGGTGTGCACATCGGCCCAGATATGACCGTTGGCATAGCTGAGGAACTGCACGTACAGGGTGTCGTTGCGCAGCAGGTCGAGAATCACCCGGTACTGGCTGGCGGGATAGTTGAGGGTCAGGGTGCGGCTCTTGGCGTCGAACGCCGGCTTGCGCAGGCTCTTGCCTTCGCCGTCGAAGCTGATCAGCACCTCGCTGATGGTGGCGCCCTTGTTCAGGGGCTTGCCCTTGAGGCGCATCAGCACCGGTGCCGTGACCGGTATCGGTTGCTGGTTGGACTGTCGCTGGTTGCCGACCACCACCGAATACTGGGTCACCTGCAGCAGTTGCTGGGCTTCGGGGGTTTCCTGGCGCAGGGTAAGGTCGTCGGGCGGCAGGAACTGGCTGTGCAGCGGCGCGGCGGCCAGGGGCAGGCTGGTCAGCAGCAGGAGGGCGAGGATGGCGCGCATGGCAGGCTCCTTGGGGGCGGCCTGGCACTCTAGCATGAGAAATGTACGAAGCTGATGGCCTCTTGTGGGAGCGGGCCTGACCCGCGATGCAGGCACCGCAAATAGCTGATACCGCATCGCCCCTTTCGCGGGCCAAGTCAGCTCCCACCCGGTTTTACATGCCCTTCACGGCATAGATACCCGCCGCATTGCGCCAGTAGCCCTTGTAGTCCATGCCGTAGCCGAACACATAGCGGTCAACGCAGCTCAAACCGCAGTAGTCGGCCTTCAGGTCAGGGCTGGCCTTGCGGTCGTGGTCCTTGTCCACCAGCACCGCGCTGTACACTGCCTTGGCACCGGCATGCTTGCAGAAGTCGATGATGGCGCTGAGGGTGTGCCCTTCGTCGAGGATGTCGTCGATGATCAGCACTTCTCGATCGATGAACGACACTTCGGGCTTGGCCTTCCAGAACAGGTCACCGCCGCTGGTCTGGTTGCGGTAGCGCGTGGCATGCAGGTAGGACGCCTCCAGCGGGAACTGCAAATGGGTCAGCAGCTTGCCGGAGAAGATCAGGCCACCGTTCATCACGCAGAACACCACCGGGTTGCGGTCGGCCAGGTCGGCGGTGATCTGCGCGCCCACACGGGCAATCGCCGCTTCGACTTCGGCTTCGCTGTGCAGGCAGTCTGCTTCACGCATGACTTGACGGATATGCTCGAGATCAGCGGACATGACGCTCTCCAGGGGGCTGCGGTTGAGAAAAGCGGGCAAAGGTACGCACCCTCACGCATCAGATCAAGCATTTATGGACTAACGTGCACAATGCCTATAGGACACCTGCGGCCGAATAGATTACTCTAGCGCGGTTTTTTTGCCCGCCCCCCGGAGCCTTTCCCTATGCCAACCCGTGAGATCCGCCATCCGCTGATCCGTCACAAGCTCGGCCTGATGCGCCGCGCCGATATCAGCACGAAGAATTTTCGCGAACTCGCCCAGGAAGTCGGCGCGCTCCTGACGTACGAGGCAACCAAGGATCTGCCGCTGGAAAGCTACGACATTCAAGGCTGGTGCGGCACCGTACAGGTCGAGAAGATCGCCGGCAAGAAGATCACCGTGGTGCCCATCCTGCGCGCCGGTATCGGCATGCTCGACGGCGTGCTCAGCCTGATCCCGGGCGCCAAGGTCAGCGCCGTGGGCGTTGCCCGCAACGAGGAAACCCTCGAAGCGCACACCTACCTGGAAAAACTGGTACCCGAGATCGACGAGCGCCTGGCCATGATCATCGACCCGATGCTGGCCACCGGCAGCTCCATGATCGCCACCATCGACCTGCTGAAGAAGGCCGGCTGCAAGGACATCCGCGCCATGGTGCTGGTGGCAGCGCCCGAAGGCATCGCGGCGGTCGAGGGTGCACACCCCGACGTGCGTATCTACACCGCCTCGATCGATGAACGCCTGAACGAACACGGCTACATCATTCCCGGCCTGGGCGATGCAGGCGACAAGATCTTCGGCACCAAGCAGAAGGACACCTGAACATGCAGGACGAGTTCAACGACCCGCTCTGGCGCCAGGTCGTCTCCGGCGCGCAGATGCTCTTCGTGGCATTCGGCGCGCTGGTGCTGATGCCGCTGATTACCGGCCTCGACCCCAACGTTGCGCTGTTCACTGCGGGCCTGGGGACTCTGCTGTTCCAGGTGGTCACTGGCCGTCAGGTGCCGGTGTTCCTCGCCTCCAGCTTTGCCTTCATCACCCCCATCATTCTCGCCAAGGGCCAGTTCGGCCTGGCCGAGACCATGGGCGGGGTGATGGCGGCCGGGTTCGTCTACACCTTCCTGGGCCTGGCCGTGAAGATCAAGGGCACCGGCTTCATCGACCGCCTGCTGCCGCCGGTGGTGATCGGCCCGGTGATCATCTCGATCGGCCTGGCGATGGCGCCGATTGCTGCCAACATGGCCATGGGCAAGGCCGGCGACGGCGCCGAACTGCTGCCCTACAGCACCGCGATGATGATCTCGATGCCGGCGCTGCTCACCACCCTCATCGTGGCGGTGTTCGGCAAGGGCATCTTCCGCCTGGTGCCGATCATTGCCGGGGTGCTGGTGGGCTTTGGCCTGTCGTTCTACTTCGGCGTGGTCGACACCGCCAAGATCGCCGCCGCCCCCTGGCTGGCCCTGCCGCACTTCACCGCGCCGGCCTTCAACTGGCAGGCGATCCTGTTCATCGTACCGGTGGCCCTGGCCCCGGCGATCGAGCATATCGGCGGCGTGATTGCAGTGGGCAGCGTGACCGGTCGCGACTATCTGAAAAAGCCTGGCCTGCACCGCACCCTGCTGGGTGACGGCATCGCCACCACCACCGCCGGCCTGTTCGGCGGCCCGCCCAACACCACCTACGCCGAAGTGACCGGCGCGGTGATGCTGACCAAGAACTACAACCCCAAGATCATGACCTGGGCGGCCGTGTTCGCCATCAGCCTGGCCTTCGTCGGCAAGTTCGGCGCGTTGCTGCAGAGCATTCCGGTGCCGGTGATGGGCGGCATCCTGTGCCTGCTGTTCGGCTCGATTGCGGCAGTGGGCATGAACACCATGATCCGCCACAAGATCGACCTGAGCGAAGCGCGCAACCTGGTGATCGTCTCGGTGACCCTGGTGTTCGGGATTGGCGGTGTGCTGGTCGGCACCGGTACCGGCCCGGACGACTGGGGCCTGAAGGGTATCGCTTTGTGCGCCGTGGTGGCCATTGCGCTCAACCTGCTGCTGCCGGGCAATGACGGCTGGAAGAACAAGGTGCTGGACGACCATTTGCCTTGATCTGAAACGCTTCGCCGGCAAGGCCGGCTCCTACAGGGGTTCGCGCAAACCTGTAGGAGCCGGCCTTGCCGGCGAACGCTGCACTACCTAACCCGCCTGCTCACACAACTGCGTAAGCGCCTCCACCCACTGCGGGTGATCATTCAGGCACGGCACCAGCACCAGCTCTTGCCCGCCCGCCTCGACAAACTGCTCGCGCCCGCGATCGCCGATTTCTTCCAGCGTCTCGATGCAGTCGGCCACGAACGCCGGGCACATCACCAGCAGCTTCTTGACGCCTGCCTTGCCCAGCTCGTCCAGGCGCGCCTCGGTGTAGGGTTCGATCCACTTGGCCCGGCCCAGCCGCGACTGGAACGACACCGACCATTGGCCCTCGGCCAGGCCCATCTTCTGCGCGAACAACTGTGCTGAACGCAGGCACTGCGCGCGATAACACACCGCCAGCACCTCGGGCGAAGCGTTGCGACAGCAGTCGGCATTCTGGAAACAATGCGAACCGGTAGGGTCGAGTTTCTTCAGGTGCCGCTCGGGCAAACCGTGAAAGCTCAGCAGCAGGTGATCGAAGCCCTGCTCCAGGTACGGCCTGGCACTGGCCACCAGCGCGTCGATGTACAGCGGCTGATCATAGAACGGACGCAGCACCGGCATCTGCAATGCCAGCTTGTGCTCGGCCACCACGGCCTTGGCCTGCTCGATCACGGTGGTCACGGTGCTGTCGGCAAACTGCGGGTACAACGGCGCCAGGGTCACCTTGGTGACGCCCTGGCCGGCCAGACGCTGCAACACCGTGGACAGCGAAGGCTCGCCATAGCGCATGGCGATTTCCACAGGCCCGTGGGCCCAGTGCGCGCCCATGGCCTGCTGCAGGCGCCGGGTCAGCACCACCAGCGGCGAGCCTTCCTCCCACCAGATGGAGGCATAGGCGTGGGCCGACTGCTCCGGACGCTTGATCAGGATCAGCGAGACCAGCAGGCGACGCACCGGCCACGGCAGGTCGATCACATACGGGTCCATCAGAAACTGGTTGAGGTAACGACGCACGTCGGCGACGGAAGTGGAAGCCGGTGAACCCAGGTTGACCAGCAGCAGAGCATGATCGGTCATGCAACATCCTTTTCAGAGGCGCGCGGACAAGTCATCCAGCGCCGATTGCACATCGTTGTAACGGAACGTGAAGCCTGCCGCCAGCAAGCGCACCGGGCGCGCCCGCTGGCCACCCAGCAGCAATACCGACAGTTCGCCGAGCCCGGCGCGCAGCACCAGCGCCGGCAACGGCATGAACGCCGGGCGGTGCAGCGCGCGCCCCAGGCGTCGGGCAAATTCGCGGTTGCGCACCGGCTCCGGCGCGCAGGCATTATAAGGACCGCTGGCATCCTCGCGCTGCAACAGAAAATCAATCAGGGCGATTTGGTCGTCCAGATGGACCCACGGCATCCACTGGCGACCACTGCCAATCGGCCCGCCCAGCCCGAGCTTGAACGGCAGGCGCAGGCGCGACAAAAAGCCGCCCTCGGCCGCCAGCACCAGCCCGGTACGCACCAGCACCACCCGCATGCCCAGGGCCTCGGCGCGCAGCGCGGTTTCTTCCCAGGCAATGCACAGCTGGCTGGCAAAGTCCTCCTTGACCGGCTGCGACAGCTCGGTCAGCTCGCGCTCACCACCATCGCCATACCACCCTACCGCCGACCCCGAGATCAGCACCGCAGGGCGCTGCTGCCGGCCTTGCAGCCAGGCAATCAACTGCTCGGTGAGGGTGATGCGGCTAGCCCATAGCAGCGCGCGTCGGTGCGACGTCCAGGGGCGATCGGCAATCGGCGCACCGGCCAGGTTGACCACGGCGTCCACCGGCTCGTCGCCCAGTTCGTCGAGCCGGGCAATGCCGCGCACCCCTGCCCCGCACACCTGAGCGACCTGCGCCGGACGCCGGCTCCACACCGTCAGGCGATAACCCCTGTCCAGCCAGAAGCGGCAAAGGTGTCTGCCGATCAGGCCCGTACCACCGGTCAGCAATATATGCATGGCTGTGTCCTCACATGGCGCGCGCTGGTCTATTTTTAAGTTCAAGGCACTTTTTTGACCGAACGCTCTCGGATAAACATAGGCCAACCTGCAACGTCGAGCGGAATCATCTTATACAAGCTGGAGATATTGTACAGGCTTGTCGGGCAGCGTAGGCTGTTTCCAAAAGGTTCGAAGAGGCCATCATGACTGTTCCTATCGCAATCATCGGTGCCGGCATCGCCGGCCTGTCCGCCGCCCAGGCCCTGCAGAAGGCCGGGCACACCGTGCACCTGTTCGACAAGGGCCACGGCAGTGGCGGACGCATGGCCAGCAAACGCAGCGAAGCCGGCGCCCTGGACCTGGGCGCGCAGTACTTCACGGCCCGCGACCGACGTTTCGTCGAACAGGTCCAGGCCTGGCAGGCCAAGGGCTGGGCGGCCGAATGGAAGCCGCAACTGTACAACTACCGCGAAGGTCAGCTGACCCCCTCGCCGGACGAGCAGATCCGCTGGGTGGGTGTACCGCGCATGAGCGCCATCACCCGCGGCCTGCTCAAGGATGTCACCGTCAACTTCAATTGCCGCATTGCCGAGGTGTTCCGCGGCAAGCAGTACTGGCACCTGCAGGACACCGAGGGCGGCAGCCACGGGCCGTTCAGCCGCGTCATCATTGCGGTGCCGGCGCCCCAGGCCACGCAGCTGCTCAGCGCCACCACCAAGCTGGCCGGCATGGCCGCCAGCGTGCAGATGGAGCCCACCTGGGCCATTGCGCTGGGCTTCGATACGCCCCTGGACACCCCCATGCAGGGCTGCTTCGTGCAGGGCTGCGACCTCGACTGGCTGGCGCGCAACCGCAGCAAGCCCGGGCGTGACGAAAAACTCGACACCTGGGTTCTGCACGCCACGGCCAGCTGGAGCAAGCAACACATCGACCTGTCGCGCGAGGCCGTGATCGAGCACCTGCTGGGCAACTTCGCCGAACTGGTGGGCTGCGCCGTGCCGGCCCCCACCTTCACCCTGGCCCATCGCTGGTTGTATGCCCGCCCGAGCAGCAGCCATGAATGGGGCGCCCTGGCCGATGCCGACCTGGGCCTGTACGCCTGCGGCGACTGGTGCATGTCGGGGCGCGTCGAGGGCGCATGGCTCAGCGGCCAGGAAGCGGCGCGGCGCCTGCTCGAACACCTGGAATGACCCCTGCACCAGCTGAAGCTGTACAGAACATTTGACTTGTACAACGCGTTATCTATGATGAGCGAAGCTGTACATAATTTTGTTTCTGTACAAATTTCAGTCGAGAGCGACCATGGCGGCCACCAGACCAAAGATTGCCATCAGTGCATGCCTGACCGGCGAAGAGGTCCGCTACAACGGCGGGCACAAGGCCTCGCGCCTGTGCAATGAAGTGCTGGCCGAACACTTCGACTTCATCGGCATCTGCCCCGAGGTCGCCATCGGCCTGGGCACACCTCGCCAGGCCATCCGCCTGACCGGTGACCCGGCCAACCCCAGGGCCGTGGGCAGCCGCGATGCCAGCCTGGACGTCAGCCAGGCACTGGATGCCTACGGCGCAGAAATGGCCGGGCAACTGACCGACATCTGCGGCTACATCTTCATGCAGAAATCGCCATCCTGCGGCCTGGAACGGGTCAAGGTGTACCAGGCCAACGGCTACCCGGCCACCGAAGGCGGTCGCGGCCTGTACGCCGCACGGTTCTGCGCCCAGCGCCCCGACCTGCCGGTCGAAGAGGATGGCCGGCTGTGCGATCCGGTACTGCGGGAAAACTTCATCACCCGCGTGTATGCCTACGCCGACTGGCAGCAACTGCTGGCAGGCGGGCTCAGTCGGCATGCCCTCATCGCCTTCCACTCGCGCTACAAGTACCAGTTGATGGCGCACAACCCCCAGCAGTACAAGGTGCTGGGCAAGTTGCTGGGCAGCATGCAGCGCCAGGACGACCCCACCCAGATCGGCCCACGGTATTTCAGCCAGCTGATGAGCGCCCTGAGCCGCTGCGCCAGTCGCGGCACCCACGGCAACGTGCTGATGCACCTGAGCGGCTACCTGCGCCGGTTTCTAGACCCCCGCGACAAACAGGAAATCCGCGCCCTGATCGAGCAGTACCAGGCCGGCATCGTCCCGCTGGTGGTGCCGCTGACCCTGCTCAAGCACCACCTGCGCCGCCACCCCGACCCCTACCTCATGCAGCAGGTCTATCTGCAACCGCACCCGGAAAACCTGAGCCTGCGCAATGCCATCTGAAGACGACCTGCTGCCCATTCGTGAAGTCACCCGCCTGACCGGGGTCAACCCCGTGACCCTGCGCGCGTGGGAGCGTCGCTACGGGCTGATCGTGCCGCAGCGCACCGGCAAGGGTCACCGGCTCTACAGCGCCGCACACGTGCAGCGCATCCAGCAGATTCTGCAATGGCTCAACCGCGGAATCGCGGTGGGCCAGGTCAAGCCGCTGCTCGACACCTCCCCAGCAGTGCAACCCGCACCCGGCAACGACGACTGGCACACCCTGCGCCTGCAACTGGTCGACTGCATCGCGCAACTGGCCGAACGCCGACTCGACCAGCTGTTCAACCAGGCCATGGCCCTCTACCCCGCCGCCACCCTGTGCGAGCAACTGTTGCTGCCGTTGCTGCAAGAACTCGACACCCGCTGGCACGGGCACTTTGCAGCCCGCATGGAGCAGGTGTTCTTCCATACCTGGCTGCGCAGCAAACTTGGCGTGCGGGTGTATCACAACAACCGTCAGCTGAACGCCGCGCCCGCCCTGCTGGTCAACGCCTCGGCCCTGCCATTCGACCCGCAGCTGTGGCTGTGCGCCTGGCTGCTCAGTGATGCCGGCTGCGCGGTCGAGGTATTCGACTGGCCGCTGCCACCTCGAGAGCTGGCGTTTGCCGTGCAGCAGCTCAAACCCTGTGCGTTGGTGATGTGCCTGAACGCGGCGCTCGATCCGCGTGAACTGCAGCGCAGCCTCAATGCGATCGATCTGCCGACCCTGCTGCTGGGCAGCATGGCCGCGCTCTACAAGGAGCATGCCGAGGCGGCGGGCCTGCAGGCAGGCAACGTGCATCTGCCGTCCTCTGTGGTGGCGCTGCCCGCCCTGTTGCTGGGCCTGCTGGCCACCTGACGTCTCCCCCACATTCACAGGATTTCGTATGCAACTGATCTGGCTGCGCAACGACTTGCGCGTTCACGACAACACTGCGCTGGCCGCTGCCTGCTCGCGCGGCCCCACCCTGGCGGTGTGGCTGGTAAGCCCCGGGCAGTGGCTCGCCCACGACGACGCCCCGTGCAAGGTGGACTTCTGGCTGCGCAACCTGCACAGCCTGCGCCAGTCACTGGACGCCCTGAACATCCCCCTGCTGATTGTGCCTGCCGACCAGTGGGCCGATGCGCCTCGGGTGCTGCTCGCGCTGTGCAGGCAACATGCGGTCAGTGCCGTGCACCTGAACGAGGAATACGGGGTACACGAACAACGTCGCGATCAGGCCGTGCAGCAGGCATTGCGCCAGGCCGACATCCAGGTGCACAGCTACCTGGACCAGTTGCTGTTCAAGCCCGGCAGCATCCTGACCCGCAGCGGCGGTTACTTCCAGGTGTTCAGCCAGTTTCGCAAGGTGTGCTACGAACGCCTTCACCTGGGGCTTCCCTCACGGGTATCGGCGCCGGCAGCCCAGGCCCGGCTGGCCATTGCCAGCGACACCGTCCCCACCCAGGTGGCCGGCTTCGAGACGCCGCCCGACGCGTTGCGCACGCTGTGGCCGGCAGGCGAGGATGAAGCCGCGCGCCGCCTGGCGCACTTTGTCGACGAGGCCATCGAGGATTATCCGGTACAGCGCGACCTTCCTGCCGTACCTGGCACCAGCCAGCTGTCGGCCTACCTCGCCGCCGGGGTGATCTCCCCCCGCCAGTGCCTGCATGCCGCCCTGGCCTGCAACTTCGGCGAATTCGACAGCGGGAATGCCGGCGCCATCACCTGGATCAACGAACTGCTGTGGCGCGAGTTCTACAAGCACATCCTGGTGGGCTACCCGCAGGTTTCCCGCCACCGTGCCTTCAGGTCACATACCGAAGCCCTGCCCTGGCGCAATGCGCCACAGGACCTGCTGGCCTGGCAACAGGGCCGCACCGGCATCCCTATCGTGGATGCGGCCATGCGCCAGTTGCTCGCCACAGGCTGGATGCACAATCGCCTGCGCATGGTCACGGCCATGTTTCTGACCAAGAACCTGCTGATCGACTGGCGTGAAGGCGAACGCTTCTTCATGCGCCACCTGATCGACGGCGACCTGGCCGCCAACAACGGCGGCTGGCAGTGGAGCGCCTCGACCGGTACCGACGCCGTGCCCTACTTTCGGATCTTCAATCCGGTGAGCCAGTCGCAACGCTTCGACCCTGCAGGGCGATTTCTGAAGCACTGGCTGCCTGAACGCGGCAACCTGGACCACAAGGCCGTCCATTTACCCAATGTCCAGAACGATTTGTTTGCAATAGATGTCTATCCTCATGCAATTGTAGACTTAAGTTCTAGTCGCCAACGCGCACTGGATGCGTTCAAACACTTACCTAAACGCAACGATTGAGGAAAGGATCTTGAGCAGTGATCGACCTCGGCGCATCTGGATTACCGGTGCCAGCAACGGACTTGGGCATGCCTTGGCAGAGGCGCTGCTTGAACAGGGCTGCAAGGTGGCGCTCAGTGTTCGCAATCGCGACGATGCACACCCCCTTGAGACCGACTATCCCGGTCGGGTCCTTGTGCTTGACGGCGACCTGCACCAGTTGCCGCAGGCCAGGCGCGCCTGCGCCACCCTGACCGAACAATGGCAGGCCATCGACGGCCTGATCGTCAACGCCGGCACCTGCGACTACCTGCCGTTGCCGATTACCCAGACACTGCTGCAGGACGTGGTGCGAAGCAACCTGGCCGCCGCCTCGCACTGCCTCGATGGCGCGCTCCCCCTTCTGGACAAGGGGCGCGCCCCGCAGGTGGTGGGGATTCTCAGTGCGTACTCTGCCCTGCAGCTGGGCGAGCCCGGCCAGCCGCGGCGCCCTGCCAACAGCATCGCGTCACTGTTCGAAGACGCCCGCCCCCTGCTGGTCGCACACGGCATCGACCTGACCATCGTGGCCCCTCAGACACCTGCACAGGCCATGAACACACCCACTGCCATCCCGGATGAGTGGGACGCCAGTTCGGCTGCCAGCGCCATCCTGCAACGCCTGGGCGAACGCCCGCAGCAGTTGACCCTGCAGGCGCTGGCGGTCAATGAGCTGTGGCCGCTGCCAAAATGAAAAAAGGCCCTGACGCAAGTCAGGGCCTTTTTCGTGGTGCAGGGTACCGGCCGACCGTCAGAGCGGCATGCGGTAGTGCAGCGAATAGCTTTCCACGCCATCGTTGGGGCTTTGCAGGCCCGCGTTCGAATAGTGGATGGCGCGCACGCCTACCTCGTGTCCGCCCGCGAAGCGCAAGCCGAACCCGATGCGGTCTTCGAACTGGAACGACGAGCCGAGCTTGTTGGTTTCAAGCTTGGTGCTGGAGAAGGCCGCTACACCGATACCCGCCTCGATGTAGGGTTTGACCGACTCACCGGCGAACTCGTAGACGAACACGGGCGCGAACGAGAGGCTGTGGTTGCTGGAAGTCTTGTCGCCGTCCCAGTAGGTGTAGGCACCGTCCCAGTAGCCGGTCACGCGGCCGACGCTGGTCTGCCACCAGCTGGCGTCCCAGTTGGACTGCAGCCCAAGGCGATAGACCATGGTCGAGTCACCGGTCTGCCCTACGGAAAACGAGGCGTCAGCGGCGTTTGCGGTGAAAGAGTGCCCCAGGGTAACGGCTGCAATCGCAGCCAAGCAAAGCAGTTTCTTCATGAGAAACGTCCCTTTTCCTAAATGCTGTTGTGGTTTTGTGTCTCATCAGACGATTGAATAGAAATCGGCAGTAGTACGATAGTTCAGGAAAAAAATGCATTTTTCACAGTTTTTTTACAAGTCGAAGCTTCGCACACTGTCAGATTTATTCCACAACATCGGCAGAATCTTTACCAAATGTGCCGGACTGCCGCTGGTCCAGAACTGCGCAGGCTGCGCCGGGCCGTGGGCCAGCAGGTCCCGTTCACCCAGCAAACGCTGGAGTTGCCGGGCCACGGCAGCGCCGGTATCGATGATGGCCACGGCCGGCGGCACCATGTGCGCCAGCAGCGGTTTCAGGAAGGGGTAATGGGTGCAGCCCAGGATCAGGGTGTCGCAGCCGGCGGCCAGCAGCGGCTCGACATAGCCCTGCAGCAACTGGCGCAGTGCGGGGCTGTCCAGGTCGCCCGCCTCGATCAGTTCCACCAGCCCCGGACACGGCTGGGTAACTACACGAACGTCGCTGGCAAAGCGATCCAGCAACGCGGCGAACTTGGCGCTCTGCAGGGTGCCAGTGGTTGCCAGCACCCCTACCACGCCACTGCGGGTGGCCGCTGCCGCCGGCTTTACCGCCGGCTCCATGCCCACCAGCGGCCAGTGCGGGTAGCGCTCGCGCAGATCGGCCACCGCCGCCACGGTGGCGGTGTTGCAGGCCAGCACCATGGCCTTGGCGCCCTGTTGCTGAAAGAACTCGGCTACCAGGCGGCAGCGCTGGCGGATGAACTCGGGCGACTTCTCGCCATAGGGAATATGCCCGCAGTCCGCCACATACAGCAGCGACTCGTCGGGCAGCAGGCGGCTGATTTCCGCCAGCACCGACAGCCCGCCCACGCCCGAATCGAACACCCCGACCGGCGCTTCACGCATGGCCGGCGCCACACACGCTGCAGGCCGGGTCGCGCTTGACCCGCAGCTCGCGAAACCGCGTTCCCAGGGCATCGACGAGCAGCAGGCGACCCACCAGCGGCTCGCCAAACCCGGCCAGCAGCTTCAAGGCCTCCAGCGCCTGCAGGCTGCCCACCAGGCCTACCAGCGGGCCGAGCACACCGGCTTCGCTGCAGGTCAGCTCGGCTTCGCTGCCATGCCCGTACAGGCAGTGGTAGCAGGGGCTGAGCGGGTTGCGCGGATCGAACACCGACAGCTGGCCTTCCAGGCGAATGGCCGCACCGCTGACCAGCGGCTTGCCGGCCGCGACGCAGGCTGCGTTCACCGCCTCGCGGGTGGCAAAGTTGTCACAGCAGTCCAGTACCAGGTCGACCGCCCCCACCGCCTGGGCCAGGGAGTCTTCATCCAGGGCCTGGCGATGGGCAACCAGGGCGACCTGCGGGTTGATCGCCTGCAGCCGGGCCATGGCCGAATCGACCTTGCTCAGGCCCACGGCGGCCGTGTCGTGCATCACCTGGCGTTGCAGGTTGGTCAGGTCGACCGTGTCGAAGTCGGCCAGGTGCAGCTCGCCGACCCCGGCCGCCGCCAGGTACAGCGCCACCGGCGAACCCAGGCCGCCCAGGCCGACGATCAGTACCCGGCTGCCCTTGAGGCGCAACTGCCCGTCGATATCCACCTGGGCCAACAGGATCTGCCGGCTGTAGCGCAACAGCTCCTCGTCGTTCAGCATGCCAGGCGCCCGAGGCTGATGCGCTCATGGCCGCCAAGGTCGGTGCGGCTCTGGATCTGCTCGAACCCGTGTCGCGCCAGCAGTTCGCGCACCGCTGCAGCCTGGTCATAGCCATGTTCCAGCAGCAGCCAGCCGCCGGGCAGCAGGTGCTGCGGGGCCTGTGTGATGATCTGGCGCAGGTCGTCGAGCCCGTCGCTGCCGGCCACCAGCGCACTGCTGGGCTCGAAGCGCACGTCGCCGGCCGCCAGGTGCGGGTCCTGCTCGGCGATGTAGGGCGGATTGCTGACGATCAGCGCAAAGCGCTGCCCTGGCAGGGCGTCGAACCAGTGGCTGGCAAGCACCTTGGCGTTGTCCAGCTGCAAACGCTGGCGGTTGCGCTCGGCCAGGGCCACGGCTTCGGGCACCCGGTCGACGGCCGTCACCTGCCAGCCGCCGCGCTCGCTGGCCAGGGCCAGGGCAATGGCGCCGCTGCCGGTGCCCAGGTCGAGCACCTGCAATGGCGTTGCCGGCAGCAGCTCAAGGGCGACCTCCACCAGCAGCTCGGTGTCCGGCCGCGGGATCAGCGTGTGCGGGGCCACTTCCAGGTCAAGCTTCCAGAAGCCCTGCTGGCCGAGGATATAGGCCACCGGCTCGCCTTCGCTGCGTCGCTGCAGGTAGGTGGCGAAGGTTGCGGCCGCTTCGCTGCTGACGATGCGCTCGGGCCAGGTGTGCAGGTAGCTGCGCGATTTGCCGATGGCCGCAGCCAGCAGCAGCTCGATATCCAGGCGCGCGGTGGGCGAGTCGGGTAGCTGCGCCCCGCGCAGCAGGCTGGCAATGATGGTCATTTACTCACCCAGTGCGGCCAGTTGATCGGCCTGGTATTCGGACAGCAGCGGCTCGATGATCGCATCGACGCCGCCCGCCAGTACTTCATCCAGCGAGTACAGGGTCAGGTTGATGCGGTGATCGGTCACCCGGCCCTGTGGATAGTTGTAGGTACGGATACGCTCGGAGCGATCACCCGAGCCCACCAGCAGCTTGCGCTCGCTGGCGATCGCGTTCTGCGCGGCACTGGTCTGCATGTCGTTGAGCCTGGCCGACAGCCAGGACATCGCACGGGCGCGGTTCTTGTGCTGCGAGCGCTCTTCCTGGCATTCGACCACGATGCCGGTGGGCAAGTGGGTGATGCGGATGGCCGAGTCGGTCTTGTTCACGTGCTGGCCGCCCGCGCCGGAGGAGCGGTAGGTGTCCACCCGCAGGTCGGCCGGGTTGATCTCGATGGCCACCTGCTCGTCAGGCTCGGGCAGCACCGCCACGGTGCACGCGGAGGTGTGGATGCGGCCCTGGGACTCGGTTTCCGGCACCCGCTGCACGCGGTGTGCGCCAGACTCGAACTTGAGCTTGCCGTACACGCTGTCGCCCTCGACGCGGGCGATGATTTCCTTGTAGCCGCCGTGCTCGCCCTCGTTCTCGGAGAGGATTTCCAGGCGCCAGCCGCGACGCTCGGCATAACGCGAGTACATGCGGAACAGGTCGCCGGAGAAGATCGCCGCCTCGTCGCCACCCGTGCCGGCACGGATCTCGAGGAACACGTTGCGCCCGTCGTTGGGGTCCTTGGGCAGCAGCATGCGTTGCAGTTGCCCTTCGATAGCGGCCAGTTGCTCCTTGGCCTCGCGTACTTCCTCGACCGCCATTTCGCGCAGGTCCGGGTCGCTGTCCTTGAGCAAGGCCTGGGCACCCTCCAGGTCAGCCTGCACCTTGCGCCACTGCGCGTAGGTCTGTGCCACGGGCTCGACCTCGGCATATTCGCGCGAGTAGGCACGGAAGCGCGTCTGGTCCGAAATCACTTCGGCGTCACCCAGCAGGGCGGTCAATTCCTCGAAACGGTCCTGGAGCGTGTCCAGTTTATTCAGCAGCGACGCTTTCATTGCGGGGTTTTATCCGTGGAGCCCTCGTTGAGGGCAAAGAGTTCCTGGGCCATGGCCAGCGCATCGAGGCGGCCTTCGGCAGACAGCTTTTTCAGTTGCACGCTCGGCGCGTGCAGCAATTTGTTGGTCAGGCCGCGGGCCAGCTGCGCCAGCACCTCTTCGGCGTTGCTGCCGTTGGCCAGCAGGCGCTGGGCCTTTTGCAGCTCTTCGTCGCGCAGGCGCTCGCTCTGCTGGCGGTAGGCCTTGAGCACATCCACCGCAGCCAGCTCGCGCAGGCGCAGCATGAAGTCCTCGGCGCCCACGGTGACCAGCTCTTCGGCGGCCTGGGCGGCGCCCTGGCGGCTCTTGAGGTTTTCGGCCACCACATCGTGCAGGTCGTCGACGGTGTACAGGTACACGTCGTCCAGCTCGCCCACCTGCGCCTCGATGTCGCGGGGCACGGCGATGTCGACCATGAAGATCGGCTTGTGCCGACGCTGCTTGAGCGCACTCTCGACCGCGCCCTTGCCCAGGATCGGCAACTGGCTGGCGGTGGAACTGATCACGATATCGCTGTTGACCAGCTCCTGCGGGATGTCCGACAGCAGCACCGCATGGGCACCGAACTGCTCGGCCAGGGTGCTGGCGCGCTCCAGCGTGCGGTTGGCCACCACGATGCGGCGCACGCCCTGCTCGTGCAGGTGTCGCGCCACCAGCGTGATGGTTTCGCCGGCACCGATCAGCAGGGCCTGGCTGCGGCCCAGGTCGCTGAAGATCTGCTTGGCCAGGCTCACGGCGGCAAATGCCACCGACACCGGGTTTTCACCGATGGCGGTATCGGTACGCACCTGCTTGGCGGCGCTGAAGGTCGCCTGGAACAGGCGCCCCAGCAGCGGGCCGATGGTGCCGGCCTCGCGCGCCACGGCATAGGCCGATTTCATCTGGCCGAGGATCTGCGGCTCGCCCAGCACCAGCGAGTCGAGCCCGGAGGCCACCCGCATCATGTGCCGCACGGCGCCATCATCTTCATGGATATAGGCGCAGGCGCGCAGTTCATCCAGGCTCAGCTTGTGATAATCGGCCAGCCAGCGCAGTACGCTGTCCGCCGCCAGGTGATCCTGTTCGATGTACAGTTCGCTGCGATTGCAGGTCGAAAGGATCGCAGCTTCGCGGCTGGCGGTCAGTCGACACAGCTGCTGCAAGGCTTCGACCAGCTGCTCGGGCGTAAACGCCACGCGCTCGCGTACGTCTACCGAGGCAGTCTTATGGTTGATACCGAGGGCAAGAAAGGCCATTCAAGGTCGCTGATTGTGACGAGAAGCCGATAATTGTCCTACTTCGCCGGATAGAGAACAACCACCGCTCGTTATTGTCTCTTATAGTCTGTATCCAAAAGCCCCATCGACGATGGGTTTGCCATGATCCTTGTGTCATGATGATCCGACCGCAGGTAAGCCGCCCAAATCCTCCCTATGAATAGATCTTCCGCGTTATTCCTCGCCTTTGCCTTGCTCCAGGGTTGCCAGACGCTGACCCCGGGCGCCCGGGACGCCACGGCGCCTGCCGACGATGCGGCCACGGTCGCCGAGGCCAAGAAGCCCACGGTGTACGGCTCGTTCACCCAGGACACGGTGTACAGCCTGTTGACCGCCGAGCTCGCCGGGCAGCGCAACCGCTTCGATATCGCCCTGGACAACTACGTCACGCAGGCGATCAAGACCCAGGACGCGGGCATTTCCGAGCGGGCATTTCGCATTGCCGAGTACCTGGGCGCCGATCAGGCCGCCCTCGATACCGCACTGATATGGGCCAGGAACGACCCCGAGAACCTCGACGCACAACGCGCCGCCGCCATCCAGCTGGCGCGCAGCGGACGCTATGACGATTCGATGGTGTTCATGGAGAAGGTGCTGCAGGGTCAGGGCGACACGCATTTCGACTTTCTCGCGCTGTCGGCGGCCGAAACCGACCAGGACACCCGCGACGGCCTGCAGAAAAGTTTCGACCGCCTGCTGGTAAAGTACCCCGACAACAGCCAGCTGGTGTTCGGCAAAGCCCTGCTGCTGCAGCAGGACGGCAAGTCCGAGGCCGCCCTGGCGCTGCTCGAAGCCCACCCGCCGGCGGACGGTGAAATTGCCCCGATCCTGTTGCGTGCGCGCCTGCTGCAATCGCTCGACCGTGGGCCCGAAGCCCTGCCGCTGCTGCGCAAGGCCATCGCCCGCAACCCCGACGACAAGCGCCTGCGCCTGACCTACGCGCGCACCCTGGTGGAGCAGGACCGCATCGACGACGCCAAGGTCGAGTTCGCCAACCTGCTGCAGCAATACCCCGAAGACGACGAACTGCGCTATTCGCTGGCGCTGGTGAGCATCGAGGCCAAGGCGCTCGACGAAGCCACCAGCTACCTGCAGGAACTGATCGAGCGCGACAGCCACGTGGATGCGGCGCACCTGAACCTGGGGCGCATCTTCGAAGAGCGCAACGATTCCGAAGCGGCCCTGACCGAGTACGCCCTGGTCGGCCCTGGCAACGACTACCTGCCCGCGCAACTGCGCCAGGCCGACATCCTGATTGCCAACGGGCGCACCGACGAGGCCAGCCGGCGCCTTGCCGAAGCCCGCGAGGCGCAGCCGGACTACGCGATCCAGCTGTACCTGATCGAGGCCGAAACCCTTGGCAACAATGACAAGGACGCCCAGGCCATGCAGGTGTTGCAGGCAGCGATCCGGCAGTACCCGGACGACCTGAGCCTGCTGTACAGCCGTGCCATGCTCGCCGAGAAGCGCGACGACCTGGCCCAGATGGAAAGGGACCTGCGCAGCATCCTGCAACGCGAACCGGAAAACGCCATGGCGCTCAATGCGCTGGGCTACACCCTGGCCGACCGTACCACCCGCTATGCCGAAGCCAAGGGCCTGATCGAGAAAGCCCTGCAGATCAACCCCGAAGACCCGGCCGTGCTCGACAGCCTGGGCTGGGTCAACTACCGCATGGGCAACCTGGACGAGGCCGAGCGCCTGCTGCGCCAGGCCCTGGAGCGCTTCCCCGACCACGAGGTCGCGGCGCACCTGGGCGAAGTGCTGTGGGCCAACGGCAAGCGTCGTGAAGCCCGCCAGGTTTGGGCCAAGGCCTTCGAAGGCCAGCCCGACAGCCCTATTCTGCGCAAGACCGTCTTGCGCCTGACCGGATCCGAGACTCTATAAGCTTATGTTACTGCGCCATTTCATCACCTTCAGCCTGATCGCCGTGCTTGCCGGCTGCTCCAGCTTCGGCTCCCGCGAGGCCGTGCAGGGCCAGGGCAACGCGCAACTGTGGCGTGAACACAAACAGCAGTTGAGCACCCTCGACGGCTGGCAGATCAACGGCAAGGTGGGCATCCGCGCACCGAAAGACTCCGGCAGTGGCACCCTCTTCTGGCTGCAACGCCAGGACTACTACGACATTCGCCTGTCCGGCCCGCTGGGTCGCGGCGCCGCACGGCTTACCGGCCGTCCGGGCCAGGTGGTGCTGGAAGTGGCCAACCAGGGCCGTTTCGAGGCACAAAGCCCGGAAAGCCTGCTGGCCGAGCAACTGGGCTGGGAACTGCCGGTATCGCACCTGGTGTGGTGGGTACGCGGTCTGCCCGCCCCCGACAGCAAGAGCCAGCTGACCCTGGACGGCGACAGCCGCCTGGCCAGCCTCAAGCAAGACGGCTGGAGCGTCGAGTACCTGAGCTACACCGAACAGAACGGCTACTGGCTGCCCGAGCGCCTCAAGCTGCACGGTCAGGACCTCGACGTGACCGTGGTGGTCAAGGAATGGCAACCGCGCCAGCTGGGGCATTGATGATGAGCCGATTGACCCTGCCGGCCCCGGCCAAGCTCAACCTGATGCTGCACATTCTCGGCCGCCGCGACGACGGCTACCACGAGCTGCAGACGCTGTTCCAGTTTCTGGACCATGCCGACGAACTGAGTTTCGACCTGCGCGACGACGGCCAGGTCATCCTGCACAGCGACCTCAAGGATGTGCCCCACGAGAGCAACCTGATCGTGCGCGCGGCGCGCAAGCTGCAGCAACTGACCGGCTGCCCCCTGGGCGTGGACATCTACCTGAAGAAGGTACTGCCCATGGGCGGCGGCATCGGCGGTGGCAGTTCGGATGCCGCCACCACCCTGCTCGGTCTCAACCACCTCTGGCAGCTTGGCTGCAGCGAAGACCAGCTGGCCGAGCTGGGCCTGACACTGGGCGCCGACGTGCCGGTTTTCGTCCGCGGGCACGCGGCGTTTGCCGAAGGCGTGGGCGAGAAGCTCACCCCCGTCGACCCCGAGGAACCCTGGTACGTCGTGCTGGTACCGCAAGTATTTGTAAGTACAGCAGAAATTTTTTCGCATCCGTTGTTGACACGTAATTCACCGCCCATTAAGATGCGCCCCGTTCCCAAGGGAAACAGTCGTAATGACTGCCAACCGGTAGTAGAGCAGAGTTACCCGGAAGTACGTAACTCACTGAATTTACTAGGTAAATTCACGGATGCTAGGCTAACCGGAACTGGAAGTTGTGTGTTTGGGGCCTTCCCAAGCAAAGCTGAAGCTGATAAAGTTTTGGCCCTTCTTACAGAGACCCAAACAGGGTTTGTGGCTAAAGGAAGCAACATCTCAATGTTGCATCGCACGCTGCAAGGTCTGCTCTAGGAATCGAGTATCAGGTACTCGCAGCAACAGATACAGGGGCGTCGCCAAGCGGTAAGGCAGCAGGTTTTGATCCTGCCATGCGTTGGTTCGAATCCAGCCGCCCCTGCCATTTTCCTATACTCATCCAGGTATACCCTCAGCCTTCAGGTACTGCGCGTGTCCAAGATGATGGTCTTTACGGGGAACGCTAACCCCGATCTGGCTCGGCGTGTCGTACGTCAGCTGCATATCCCTCTCGGTGACGTCTCTGTCGGTAAGTTTTCCGACGGCGAAATCAGCACTGAGATCAATGAAAATGTTCGTGGTAAAGACGTTTTCATTATTCAGCCGACTTGCGCGCCAACCAACGATAACCTGATGGAACTGGTAGTGATGGCCGATGCCTTCCGCCGCTCCTCAGCGTCTCGAATCACTGCCGTGATTCCTTACTTCGGATATGCCCGCCAGGATCGCCGTCCGCGTTCGGCGCGTGTAGCTATCAGCGCCAAAGTGGTTGCCGACATGCTCACCGTCGTCGGGATCGACCGTGTTCTCACCGTCGACCTGCACGCTGACCAGATCCAGGGTTTCTTCGATATTCCGGTAGATAACATCTACGGCTCCCCCGTTCTGGTGGATGACATCGAAGACCAGCGTTTCGAGAACCTCATGATCGTGTCCCCGGACATCGGCGGCGTCGTGCGTGCACGTGCTGTTGCCAAGTCCCTGGGCGTCGATCTGGGTATCATCGACAAACGCCGCGAGAAGGCCAATCACTCCGAAGTGATGCACATCATCGGCGACGTCGAAGGACGTACGTGTATTCTCGTCGACGACATGGTCGACACCGCCGGCACCCTGTGCCACGCGGCCAAGGCCCTGAAAGAACACGGCGCGGCAAAGGTTTACGCCTACTGCACGCACCCTGTCCTGTCGGGTCGCGCGATCGAGAATATCGAAAACTCCGTGCTGGATGCACTGGTGGTGACCAACACCATCCCGCTGTCCGCTGCAGCACAAGCCTGTGACCGTATCCGTCAACTGGATATCGCACCGGTCGTGGCCGAAGCGGTTCGCCGCATCAGCAACGAAGAATCGATCAGCGCGATGTTCCGCTGAGGGCCTGGCCCTCGCGAGATCACGTTGACGTAAAGCGCCCCGCCCCAGCACTGGTTGTTGGGGCGGGGCTTTTTTGCCCTCCCCGGTTTGGCGCTGGTCGCAAACGCCGCCGGGGTCTGGCTATTTTGGAGAAACAACATGACTGATTTCACTCTGAACGCCCAAGCGCGTACCGACCTGGGGAAAGGTGCGAGCCGCCGCCTGCGTCGTCTCGCCGCCCAAATCCCTGCCGTTGTCTACGGTGGTGACAAAGAAGCGCAATCCCTGACCATCGTGGCCAAGGAAATCGCCAAGCTGTTCGAAAACGAAGCTGCCTTCAGCCACGTGATCGAACTGAACGTTGACGGCACCAAGCAGAACGTCATCGTCAAGGCCCTGCAGCGTCACCCAGCCAAGCAGTTCATCATGCACGCCGACTTCGTGCGCGTTGTTGCTGGCCAGAAACTGACCGCTATCGTTCCTGTGCACTTCGTCAACGAAGAAGCACCGGTCAAGAAAGGCGGCGAAATCTCCCACGTAGTGTCGGAGATCGAAGTTTCCTGCGAAGCCAAAGACCTGCCTGAGTTCATCGAAGTCGACCTGGCCAAGGCCGAAATCGGCACCATCATCCACCTGTCGGACCTCAAAGCTCCGAAAGGCGTAGAGTTCGTCGCTCTGGCCCACGGTGATGACAAGGCTGTTGCAAACGTTCACGCTCCGCGTGTTGCGCCTGAAGCAGAAGGCGCTGCCGAGTAATCCACTCGACACGCCGGCGTTGACCGGGTTGCAGCCCCGCGCTGCAACCCACAACTCCAAGGAAGAGCCCCTGACGTGACCGCCATCCAACTGATCGTCGGCCTGGGAAACCCCGGCCCCGAATACGAACAGACCCGGCATAACGCAGGGGCTCTTTTCGTGGAACGCATTGCCAGCGCCCAGCGCGTCAACCTGACCGCTGACCGCAAGTATTTCGGCCTGACGGCTAAATTCAGCCATCAGGGCCAGGACGTTCGTCTGCTGATCCCCACCACCTACATGAACCGCAGCGGCCAGGCCGTTGCTGCACTGGCGAACTTCTTCCGCATCCCGCCAGATGCCATCCTGGTGGCCCACGACGAACTCGACCTGCCCCCCGGCGTCGCCAAGCTCAAGAAAGGCGGCGGCCATGGCGGGCACAACGGCCTGCGCGACATCATCGCGCAGCTGGGCAACAACAAAGACTTTCACCGTCTGCGGCTTGGCATCGGCCACCCGGGTGACAGCACCAAGGTGTCCGGTTTTGTCCTTGGCAAGGCGCCCCGCGCCGAGCAGGAAAAACTCGATGCCAGTATCGATTTTGCCCTCGGCGTGCTGCCGGACATCCTCGCCGGCGATTGGACGCGTGCGATGAGAGAGCTGCACAGCCAAAAGGCCTGACTCCACGAAGAGGGATTCACCATGGGTTTCAATTGCGGCATCGTCGGCCTGCCCAACGTCGGCAAGTCCACCCTGTTCAACGCCTTGACCAAATCCGGCATCGCGGCAGAAAACTTCCCCTTCTGCACCATCGAGCCGAACAGCGGCATCGTGCCGATGCCCGACCCACGTCTGGATGCCCTGGCTGCGATCGTCAAGCCCAACCGCGTGCTGCCGACCACCATGGAGTTCGTCGACATCGCCGGCCTGGTGGCAGGTGCGTCCAAGGGTGAAGGCCTGGGCAACAAGTTCCTGGCCAACATCCGTGAAACCGATGCCATCGCCCACGTGGTCCGCTGCTTCGAAGACGAGAACGTGATTCACGTCTCCAACAGCGTCGACCCCAAGCGCGACATCGAGATCATCGACCTGGAACTGATCTTCGCCGACCTGGACAGCTGCGAGAAGCAACTGCAGAAGGTCGCGCGCAACGCCAAGGGCGGCGACAAGGATGCCCTGGCACAAAAGGCCATCCTCGAGAAGTTGATTGCGCACTTCACCGAAGGCAAGCCGGCGCGCAGCCTGATGAAGACCATGGCCGACGACGAGAAGGCGCTGGTACGCGGTTTCCACCTGCTGACCAGCAAGCCGGTGATGTACATCGCCAACGTTGCCGAAGACGGCTTCGAAGACAACCCGCACCTGGACGTGGTCAAGGCCATTGCCGAGGAAGAGGGCGCGATCGTGGTACCGGTCTGCAACAAGATCGAAGCCGAGATCGCCGAGCTGGAAGACGGTGAAGAGAAAGACATGTTCCTCGAAGCCCTGGGCCTCGAAGAGCCAGGCCTGAACCGAGTGATCCGTGCCGGTTACTCGCTGCTCAACCTGCAGACCTACTTCACGGCCGGCGTGCAGGAAGTGCGGGCCTGGACCGTTCGCGTGGGCGCCACCGCGCCTCAGGCGGCCGGCGTGATCCACACCGACTTCGAAAAGGGCTTCATCCGTGCCGAAGTGGTCGCCTACGACGACTTCATCCAGTACAACGGTGAAAGCGGCGCGAAGGAAGCCGGCAAATGGCGTCTGGAAGGCAAGGACTACATCGTCAAGGATGGCGACGTGATGCACTTCCGCTTCAACGTCTAAGCAGTAATCTGGATCCTCGTAGATCTCGGCGGACATCAAACCCCTTGAAGACAGCTGCTTCAAGGGGTTTTTTATTGTCCACGAGCGTCCATCAGGAACATTGAGATCCATACCTTTACCGGGTACGCTTCCGGGTACAGCAACCCCATACCCAGCCCAGAAACCGGGTACACGAGCAGGAGGCAGCCATGCCACTCACCGACACCCAGTGCCGTACCGCGAAGCCCAAGGAAAAGCCCTACAAACTCACGGATGGTAATGGGCTGTACCTGGAGGTAAAGCCCAATGGTGTTAAGGCCTGGCGCTATAGGTTTGAGCTGAGCGATGGCAACACCAGGAAGGAAAGCGTTTTCGCCATTGGGGACTATGTGATTGTCGCGAAGGCGGAAACCCCCGAGCAAGCACAGGAGCGGCGAAACGGACGTCGATTCACCCTATCAGAAGCTCGTGATGAACGCGTAAAAGCGCGTTCACTCGTCGTGCAAGGAATCAATCCTGCCCATCACCGGCAACTAGAGCGGGTCAAGCGTGATCACGAGAGAACCATTACCTTTGAAGCGGTTGCCAACGAATGGCTGGCATTGAAGGACTGGGAGGAAATCACCAAGTCAAGGCGACTCAACATGTTGGAGCGGGTCGTGTTCCCGAGAATCGGGGCTATGCCCATCAAAGCCATCACATCCGCCCACATCCTTGACGTGCTGAAAGGAGCCGCACAGGACAATGGGCCATCGGTCGCCGCTGAAGCCAAGAGAACCATGTCTGGCGTTTTCGAACTGGCAATCTCTACCTTACGCGCCAACAGTGATCCCGTTCACGCTGTTCGCCGGGCACTGCCCACAAACAAAACCCAGCACAAACGACCGCTTTCTAAAGAAGAGATTGGCCAGCTATTACGAGATGTGGATGCTCACGCTGGACGCCATGAAACCCTCTGCGCCTTCCGCCTGATGTGGTTGACGCTGTGCCGCCCAAATGAAGTGGTAGAGGCTCGATGGTCGGAGTTTGACCTGGGAAAGGCCATCTGGTGTATTCCTGCTGAGCGAATGAAAAAGCGGAAAGAACACACTGTTCCGCTCCCAGCCCAGGCAGTCAGAATGCTGCAGGCCCTTCACGGAATTACAGGAAAATACACACATGTTTTTCCGCATCGAGACATGCGGACTCAGCCCATGGTGGCCGCCTCGCTCCGTCAAATGCTCAAGACGTTAGGCTGGGGAGGCAAGTACAGCCCACACGCCACACGGACAACAGGGAGTACTAGGCTCAATGAAATGGGCTTTTCAGCAGACTGGATCGAAAGGCAACTGGCGCACACAGAACAGAACGCAGTCCGTCGTACCTACAACCACGCGGAATACTTGCATGACCGAACCAGGATGATGCAACAGTGGGCCGATATGCTGGACGCATGGGCAAAGGCGGAAAAGAACGTCAATTGACACCAGGTAGGAGACCTCGTTGAGTACGTCTCCGCCGCCTCCATCATGGCCAGGCCCTGAACCTTGCTCACAGGCAACTCGCTGGATTCAATCTGGTCGATGTTCCGGCACAGGGTTGCCACTGCACCCCGCCAGCCTCCGCGCTAGAGCTGAGGATCTTCATGCCAGCACCACTCACAGGTATGAGAAGATCCAGATCAGGCCCTCAATGATCGGCCAACCTGCTACAGCGCAGGTCGAGTAGTTCAGACGTGCCGATTATTAGGTTCAATTTCGGCCAACGCCAAGGGATGGTCTGAAATAGCCACGTGCTTCTGGCTGACTTCAGCCGACGCTGATTTTAAAAGCGGCAAATCGATCAAAAATGCTCAGATCACCCGCTCATGTCTGTGTTTTTAGCCACTGCGAGCACCTCGCTGCGGCTATTTCCCGCATTACAGACGCACCTCTCCTGCATTCGTCAGTAAATGTCGGCGTGCCATCCACAGATTCGACAGGGCGAACAGCGTCACCAGTTGCGCGGTGTTCTTCGCCAGGCCACGGAAGCGCGTCTTCACATAACCGAACTGGCGCTTGATCACCCGAAATGGATGCTCGACCTTGGCGCGCACCTGGGCTTTGGCCTTCTCGATTTTGCGCTTGGCTTTGTACAACGCGCTGCGCTTATCAAGCTTCTTATAGGTGCTGCGGCGTGCCGCCACCTGCCAGATAACCTTGCGGCCATCATGCTCCGGACGTTTCTCGACGCCGGTATAACCCGCATCGGCACCCACCATGTTTTCTTCACCGTGCAGCAGCTTGTCGACCTGGCTGATATCCGCCACATTGGCCGCCGTACCCACAACGCTGTGCACCAAGCCGGACTCGGCGTCCACACCGATGTGGGCCTTCATGCCGAAGTAATATTGTTGGCCTTTCTTGGTCTGGTGCATCTCTGGGTCGCGCTTACCCTCCTTGTTCTTGGTCGAACTCGGCGCATTGATCAGCGTGGCGTCGACGATGGTGCCTTGGCGCAGCGACAGACCCCGGTCACCCAGATAGCCATTGATCACAGCCAGAATGCCGGCAGCCAGTTCGTGTTTTTCCAGCAGTCGACGGAAGTTGAGTATGGTGGTTTCGTCGGGAATGCGTTCCTGGTTCAGTCCGTCAAACTGCCGCAGGATGGTGGTCTCGTACAGTGCTTCCTACGTCACCGGATCGCTGTAGCCGACCAGTTCTACATCAGGTGCACGAGCCTCGCCATATGCCGGACGACCACCTTCGCCCTTCGGGTAATGCGGCCCGATCAACGGAATCAAACCCTTCCACGGCACCACCTGAACCATCTCGATCAGAAACAACTCTTTGCGGGTCTGCTTACTCTTGCCGGCGTATTCGGCATGGGCGAAGGTCAGTTACTACATCGGAAAACTCGGCAGGTGGAGTCCAGGCATTTTGGCAAAATCGGGAAGTCTTCTTCAGGATTTCCCTAACTGGAAATAGGTAGTGCTACTGTCTTTATGTTGAGAACTCAAGAGTTCAGTCATCAGCCCTCAATTTGCAAACTTTACCCAGCAAGCCAGTGCCAGCGCAACACAGCAGGTCCAGCCCGAGAACAGCCAGCGCCAAACGCACGCTCGCGGCACGAAGCCCACGCCCCTGACAAAGGCCACACTCATCGCCACGAACATGGCCGTTGCCAGCCCGTGATCAGCTTTCCCGTCCGGGGCCGCCATCAGCGGCGGATAGAGCGTACACACGAGCATGATCGCGATCGCGATAAGCAGGCTCAGCGGGTGGAGGCGTGAGGACGCCGAGGCGTCGGCGACCCGCGTCATCATGGCTGTGCCTCGTCACGGTCACTCTGGGCACGACCGGCTTCGGTCTCGCCCCACATCGCATTCAATATGGCCAGCAGTAAGGCAAAACCGACTCCCAGCATCCAGGCGAAATACCACATGGTCCTTGCTCCTCTGAGGGCCTTAGTAGGCAGAATGTTCGTTGGCTTTGATCTGTGCCACGGTGACCTTGCCGCGCATGACGCGATAGGCCCACGAGGTGTAGATGACGATCAGCGGCATGAAAATCAACGTTGCCCAGAACATGATTGCCAGGCTTAGATGGCTGGACACGCTGTCCCACACGGTCAGGCTGGCCGCCGGCACGGTTGATGACGGCATGACGAACGGGAACATGGACACACCGGCGGTGCTGATCACCCCGACCACCGCCAGCGACGAGGCGACAAACGCGGCGAGTGTACGGCGCATCAGCAGCAAAAGCGTGGCACCGACGGCGCCGGCCATGCCCAGCGCGGGCAGCAGCCACAACGCTGGATAATGGTCATAGTTGGCCATCCAGGCCCCGGCGTCGCGTACCACGGTCTTGTTGAGAATGTCCGGCAGCCCGGCGATGTCCACTACCGAGGTAATGCGATAGCCTTCGATCGACTGCAACCACACGCCAGCAATGATGAATGTGCACAGCAGCACCAGCGCTGCGCCGACCCCGCCCTTGATGGCGCGGGCCTGGATAACGCCTTCAGTGCGGTGCGCCAGGTAGGTACTGCCTTGCAAGGTGATCATTGCACTGCTCACCACACCGGTCAGCAGTGCGAAGGGGTTCAGCAGTTGCCAGAAACTCCCGGTGTACGTCGATACCAGCATGTCATTGAAGTGGAACGGTACGCCTTGCAGCAGGTTGCCGAAGGCGATCCCGAACACCAGTGGCGGCACGGCCCCGCCGACGAACAGGCCCCAATCCCAGATGCTGCGCCATTTGGCATTGTGGATCTTGCTGCGATAGTCGAAGCCCACCGGGCGGAAGAACAAGGCCCACAGGACCAGAATCATCGCCCAGTAAAACCCGCTGAACGCGGTGGCATACACCACCGGCCACGCCGCGAACAGTGCGCCGCCGGCAGTGATGAACCACACTTGGTTGCCGTCCCAGTGCGGCCCTACGGTGTTGATCGCTACGCGTCGTTCCAGGTCCGAGCGGCCTACAAAGGGCAGCAAGGTGCCTACCCCCATGTCATGACCGTCCATGATGGCGAAGCCGATCAGCAGTACGCCGACCAGTGCCCACCAGATAATTTTCAGGGTGACGTAATCAAGCATGGTGGAGTTCCTTCAGGTTGGCATCGTGAGCATAACGGCCGGTTCTGAGGCTGCCGGGCCCTTGACGGGCGAACTTGACCATCAGGAACATTTCAACCACCAGCAGCACGGTGTAGAAAGCCACGAATCCAGCCAGCGAGCCATAGAGGTTATTGATGCTCAGGGTGGAGACGCTCATGTGGGTGGGCAGTACGCCATAGATGGTCCAGGGTTGACGGCCGTATTCAGCGACGAACCAGCCCAGCTCGCAGGCAATCCAGGGCGCAGGCAGCATGCAGAGTGCCCAGCGCAGCAGCCAGCGGCGGCGTGTACAGGCCGATTGCAAGGTGCTCCAGAAGGCCACCCCGAACAGCAGGAGCATGGCAAAACCAAGGGCGACCATGATCCGGAATCCCCAGAACATCGGCGTCACGCGCGGTACGGTATCGTTCACTGCCTTGTCGATAATCGCCGGTGTGGCCTGGTTGACATCCTCGACGTACTTTTTCAGCAGCAGGCCAAAGCCCAGGTCCGTCTTGTAGGCTTCGAAGGTGTCGAACGCCGCCTTGTCGGTGCGATCGGCCCGCAGGGCTTCAAGCGCATTGACGGCAGTAATGCCACGCAGAATGCGCTCGCGGTTTTTCTCTTTGATGTCATGAATGCCCGGGATCTGCTTGCTGACCGAGCGCGTGCCGATCAAGCCCATTACCCATGGCACGTCGACTTCCCAGTTATTTCTGGACTCGGCTTCATTTATGCTGGCCAGCAAGGTTAAGCCTGCCGGTGCGGGTTTGGTTTCCCACATGGCTTCCATGGCCGCCAGCTTGGTTTGCTGCGCCTCACCCACCGTGTACCCCGACTCATCCCCAAGCACGATGACGCTGAGCACCGAGGCCAGGCCGAAAGCCGCCGCCACCCGAAAACTGCGCTTGGCGAACTCGACATCACGACGCTTGAGCAGGTACCAGCTGGAAATTGACAACACGAACATCGAACCGGTGACATAACCGGCGGACACCGTGTGCACAAACTTGGCCTGGGCCACCGGGTTGAACACCACTGCCCAGAAATCGACCATCTCCATGCGCATGGTGATGTAACTGAACTCTGAACCCACCGGGTTCTGCATCCAGCCATTGGCGATCAGAATCCACAGTGCCGACAGGTTGGTACCGATGGCCATCAGCAGCGTGACAAGCAAGTGGTGCTCTTTCTTCAGGCGATCCCAGCCAAAGAAGAACAGACCGATCATGGTCGACTCAAGGAAGAACGCCATCAGGCCTTCAATGGCCAGCGGCGCACCGAAGATATCGCCCACGTAGTGCGAGTAATACGCCCAGTTGGTACCGAACTGAAATTCCAGGGTGATACCGGTTGTCACCCCCAGGGCGAAGTTGATGCCGAACAGCTTGCCCCAAAAACGCGTCATGTCTTTCCAAATGACGTTGCCGGTCATCACATAGACGCTTTCCATGATGACCAACAGCCACACCATGCCAACCGTGAGCGGTACGAAAAGAAAGTGGTAAAGCGCAGTGGCTGCGAATTGCAGCCGAGACAAATCTACCAGGTGTTCTGAAATCACTTGCTTGCCCCTTGAGTCAAGGTGGGTACTCCGAAACGGTTGCCGATAATGTTCGGGTCGACACTGACGTGCGAATCCCGGATGAACAGCCACCACAGCACTGTCAGCACCAGTAGTTTGATCACTACTGCCGTGAGCAGATGGCGTCGAAGTCGTTTGTCGAAAATGGTCATGACTTGCCAATATGCACACGGCATGCCAAGGGGTTGTTTTACTTTTTTATCTTTTAAAAACAGTGGCTTAGCGGTGATTTCTGGCAGGTGCGGCAGGCCTTGCCGGGTGAGCACGCTGCCAACCTGCCAGGGTGGCAGCGATTGGCAGTCATTGGCAGTCGTGGGGCGTGAGGGCGATTGATCAGGCCAAACCTTGCTCTTTCAGTCGTCTGTACAACGTGCGTTCGCTAACACCCATGTGCCTGGCCAGTTCACTGCGGGTACCTTTGAAGGTGGCCAGTATCTGCGCCAGCGAGCTGCCGTCGAAAGGCGTTGAGGCGGGGGGCTGAGGCGATATCGCCACCGATGCCTGGGGCAAATGTGTGGAGCGGATCACTCCATCGTCAGCGAACAGACTGGCTCTTTCCAGCACATTGCGTAATTCGCGGATATTGCCGGGCCAGGAGTGCCGCTGTAGTTGTGTCAGAGCCTCCGCCTCTATTGTCAGCCGGCGCTTGCCGGTACTGGCACGTTGTAGAAATGAATTCGCAAGCAAACCAATGTCTTCAACCCGGTTGCGCAAGGGGGGCAACTGAATGGGAAAGGCGCTGATGCGGTAGTACAGGTCCTGCCTGAATTCTCCGTTCTCCATCATCTTTTCAAGGGGTTTGTGGGTCGCGGCAATTAACCTGAAGTTGGCGTGAAGGGTCTCGACACTGCCGACACGGCGATAGGTGCCCGATTCGATCAGGCGCAGCAGTTTCACCTGCATGGCGAGTGGAACGTCACCAATCTCATCGAGAAACAAGGTGCCGCCCTGGGCCGTTTCAACCAGTCCGGGCTTGCGCGTGGTGGCCCCGGTGAATGCCCCTTTTTCATGGCCGAATAGTTCGCTCTCAAACAGCGTTTCGGGCAATCCCGAGCAATCGACGACGACGAAGGGCCCCGTGGCTCGATCGCTGTTTTCATGTACGGCGCGGGCGAACAGCTCTTTGCCCGTACCGGACTCGCCCAGTAGCAGTACCGGCAGCATGGATGGGGCCACCCGCTGCAGTTCCGACAGGGCAAGGTTAAAGGCCGGCGAGCGGCCAACCAGGCCTTCGTTGCTGGGGCGCGCTGAGGCGCTGCGAACCTGCGTGAGACGCTCCACATAGGCAGTGATAACACCTTGGTCGTCCAGAATCGGGCGTAGTTCGACGTCGACGTGCTCCGGGCCGCGAGGCGTGTGGTGAATGTGCAGGACACGATCCGGTCCGCGCATTTCCTGCGCTTTTTTCATCGGGCAGTTCTCGCCCGCCTGATCACAAGGAACGTCGTAGTGGTGTGAGATTTGATAGCACTTATGGCCGATAAAGGGCTTGTCAGCGCTGCCAAACTGCCGCTGATAGGCCGTGTTGGCAGCCAGGATGTTGTAGTTCGGATCAAGCACGATCATCGGCTGTGGTTCGTGCTCAAGGAACGAAACCAATGATTGCACTTGATCCGAGTGCGGGAGTAGGTGGGTCGGGGTGGGCAAGTAAGTCTTCATCGTGGCTCCTGACAGTCCATTCATCCTGTTCTGGCACTGCCACCTCTGTCAACAGGCACTGCCAATGGCAGTGAATCCAGGTGAATACAGAAAAAACAAACCCGTACTGAAAAATAAAATCAATAAAATCAAGTAGATATGACAATATCTTGGCTCCGTTTGAGTCTGGCAGGCTTATTGCTATGTCAGTCCTCAGTGTGAGCGGCTTGGTAAAAGCCCCTAAGGAGACAGGCCAATGAGTGTAAAACTTCACGTCGAAGGATTCTTCGATCCTGCTACCAATACCGTCAGTTATCTTGTGTTGGATGAGGCGACCCGCCACTGCGCGTTGATCGATAGCGTACTGGACTACGACCCTAAGTCCGGCCATACCGGCACAACCTCTGCCGACAAATTGATTGCAAGGGTGAAAGAACTCAGTGCGAGAGTCGACTGGATTCTCGAGACTCACGTCCACGCAGACCACCTGACGGCAGCACCATACCTGAAGGAGAAACTTGGCGGGAAAATAGGGATCGGCAGCCAGATTTCGACGGTGCAGGAGGTGTTCGGCACGCTGTTCAATACCGCTGGCGAGATGCCCCGTGACGGAAGTCAGTTCGATCACCTGTTCGTCAATGACGAACCGTTCACCATCGGCACGCTGCAATGCCAGGCTCTCCATACACCCGGCCATACGCCGGCCTGTATGACTTATGTGATCAGCGACGGCACCGAAACGGCCGCATTTGTTGGCGATACCTTGTTTATGCCCGACTACGGTACTGCACGCTGTGACTTTCCCGGTGGAAACGCGCGCACGCTGTTCCAGTCAATCAACAAGGTGCTGAGCCTGCCGGCCAATACGTTGCTCTATATGTGCCACGACTATCAGCCAGGGGGCCGCGAGGTGCAATTCGTCAGCACCGTTGCAGACCAACGCGCGCACAACGTTCATGTGCGTAACGGGATCAGTGAGGAGGAGTTTGTGGCGATGCGCACTAAGCGAGATGCCTCGATGGACATGCCTACTCTGATCCTGCCATCGGTTCAGGTAAACATGCGAGCCGGGCACTTTCCTGAGCCCGAATCGAACGGGACGCGTTACCTGAAAATCCCGCTCAACGTCGCCTGACGTTGCATCCCCGAACAACCGATAAGAAACATACCTATAACGGAGACCCTCATGGACATTCGTTGCCTTGTGCCTGGACTGTCTGTATCAGAGCAAATTTTTCCCGACCAATTGGCTGGACTGAAAGAAGCTGGTTTTCGCGCCATTATATGTAACCGGCCCGATGGTGAAGGCAGCGATCAGCCCTTGTTTGCCGAAATCAAACGTTCGGCCCAAGCGATCGGTATTGAGGCGCACTACCTTCCTGCTGAATCAGGCAAAGTGACCGATGAGCAAGGTATTGCCTTCGGCAAGCTCTTTGAAACGCTTCCAAAACCGGTATTGGCCTATTGCCGTTCCGGTATGCGCTCGACAACGATGTGGGCACTGTCACAAGCGGGTCGACAACCCCTGCCATACATCGTTGAGACGGCCAAAAAAGCCGGGTTCGATATGAAAGGCGTCATTCGCCGGATCGCGAATCAGGGGCGCACGCCGGTCGAACTGGCCGAGGCGCAGCATGCCGTGGTCATCATCGGAGGCGGTGCGGCAGGTATCGCGGCTGCTTCCAGTTTGCTTGCACGAGAACCTGGACTCGACGTTGCCATCATCGACCCGGCCGATGTGCACTACTACCAGCCTGGCTGGACACTTGTCGGCGGTGGTGTCTTCGATGCGCCACAAACTGCCCGCACGATGGCCTCGACCATCCCTCGCGGTGTGCATTGGATCAAGTCGGCGGTCGCCGCTTTCGAACCCGAGAGAAATGCCGTCGTTCTTGAAGGGTGCAGGGTCGTCAAATACGAGCAACTGATCGTGTGCCCTGGCCTCAAGCTCAATTGGCATGCAATCGAAGGTTTGTCGGACACCCTTGGCCGCAACGGCGTGACTTCAAACTACCTGTATCAGCTTGCCCCCTATACGTGGGAACTGGTGCAGCAACTGCGGGGTGGCCGAGGCATTTTCACGCAACCGCCCATGCCGATCAAATGTGCCGGGGCTCCGCAAAAAGCCATGTACCTCTCTGCTGATCACTGGAAACGTACCGGTGTATTGGACAAAGTCGAGATCGAGTTTTGCAGCGCCGGCGCGGTGCTGTTCGGCGTTCCCGACTACGTGCCCGCACTGATGGAATACATCAAGGCCTATGGTATCGACCTGAATTTCGGCAACACCCTCACCAGCGTGAATGGGCCTGCGCGGACTGCGACGTTCAACTGCGTCAACCCGGATGGCAGCGCCCATCTTGTTACTCGAGACTTCGATCTGCTTCATGTAGTGCCACCGCAGATTGCGCCGGATTTCGTTCGGGTCAGCCCTCTAGCTGACGCAGCTGGTTGGATTGATGTCGACCCCGCCACTCTGCGCCATAAAACCTGGGTAAATATTCACGCGCTGGGAGACGCCGCCAACTCCAGCAACGCAAAAACCGCTGCAGCAGCCCGCAAGCAGGCGCCAGTCGTTGCCCACAATGTGTTGGCTGCAATGGGCAAAGCGAAAGGTGGCGCCCATTACGACGGTTATGGCTCCTGCCCGCTGACGGTTGAGCGCGGCAAGATCGTATTGGCTGAGTTCACCTATGGTGGAAAGGTCGCTCCCAGCTTCCCGTCCTGGCTGATTGACGGTACCCGGCCATCGAGGCTGGCGTGGCTGCTCAAGGAGCGACTTCTTCCTCCCCTGTACTGGAAGGGAATGCTCAAGGGCCGTGAGTGGATGGCGAAACCCGAGTTGGCTGACCTGTGAATCAGATCTGAAAGCAAGGAGACTGAGATGATCATCGTCTTACTGCTCGGGCTTACTGTTGGCGTTATTCTGGCGCTGACCGGCGCTGGCGGAGGAATACTGGCTGTTCCATTGCTGGTGTTTGGAGTGGGGTTGAGCATGGCGGAGGCTGGGCCAATTGGTTTACTGGCTGTCGGTTTAGCCGCGACCCTGGGTGCCGTGATGGGACTCAAAAATGGCACCGTCCGCTATAAAGCGGCGCTTTTAATTGCAGGTGCGGGGATCGTCTGTTCTCCACTTGGTCTCTGGCTGGCGCAGAGCATGCCTAACCGTCCGTTGACGATCATGTTTGCCATCGTGCTGATGTACGTTGCGTTCCGGGTCTATCAACGATCGCTCGCATGCTCCTCGGAGTCGAAGCCCCCCGTCACATCCAAACCACCGCCTTGTCAGTTGGACGTGAACCGAGGAAAGCTTAACTGGACGAGGCCTTGTGCATGGGCTCTCACCGTTTCCGGCATTGTCGCGGGTGGGCTCTCTGGCTTGCTCGGCGTGGGCGGCGGCTTTGTGATGGTGCCGGCGCTCCAGCGATACACCAATTTGACAGCACAGTCAGTGCTTGCAACGTCTCTAGCCGTTATTGCGCTGGTTTCAATTTCCGGCGTTGCTGCAAGCTCGGCAACTGGGCATTTGCAGTGGGCAGTTGCCATCCCATTTTCCATTGGAGCATTAGCCGGCATGATCTGCGGGCGCTTGGTCGCTGCCAAGCTGTCGGGGCCAAACTTACAAAAAGGGTTTGCCATCGTATCTGCAGTGGTTGCGGTGGCCTTGCTGGTAAAAGCTATTCGGTAGATCAAGTGGGCAGAGGACTTACCCGCCTGTGCCGGCTGTCCTGAACGCCTTCAGCTAATCCATGATTGCCAGATCCGGCTGCGATGGTGCTTCTGCTGGTATTTATCTTGGCCGCCCCGTTGATCCGCTTCCTGATCCGCTGCTGCGGAGCTGGATTGAACCTGGCGTCAAATGAACGAAGGATTGGACTCATGAACGATAGCGCTCGTGTGAATTTGCGTTTGGAGCAACAACATGACTTTAGCTGCATGCTGCATTTCGAAGAAGGAGCGCCGACTCTGATCGTGGATGAGCCACCACCACTGGGTGAGGCTGTTGGCCCCAGCCCGGTAGAACTGCTGCTCGGTGCGGTAGCCAACTGCTTGACTAATAGTCTGTTGTTCGCGCTGCGTAAGTACAAGCAGGATGCCGAACCGCTTTCTTGCAAGGCCAGTGCTGAGATCGGACGCAATGCTGAAAACCGCCTACGTGTACTCCATATAGACATCGAACTGCAGTTAGGCAAATCAGCTGCCAAGCTGCAGCACTTGCCGCGCATCCTTGGCCAATTCGAAAGCTTTTGCACCGTTACACAGAGCGTTGCCCAAGGTATCCCAGTCCAATTACGAGTCACAGACTCTGAAGCGCTTGTACTAAAAGGCAATCTGCATGCTCCCACTGACCGCTTTGGCTAACTCGGATCGCTTGAGATTGCTGTACCTATTATCCCAAGGTGAACGCAATGGCAGCGATCTGGAGTCAATACTGGGGATACAACAACCGACTCTATCTCAACACTTGACGGTGCTGCGCCGCGAGGAACTGGTGAAGACCCGCCGTGAAGGAAGGCAGGTGTTCAATCGCATCAGCACTCCCGCAGCATTGGTAGTCATCCAAACCCTGTACGATCAATTTTGCGCCGGAGAAGCCCCATGAATGTCGACTGGCTCAACTTTACTCCTTGGTCATCCCTTGCAGGCGGCGTATTGATTGGCTTGGCTGCAAGTCTATTCGTCGTCGCCAACGGGCGTATCGCAGGCATCAGCGGTCTGATTGGCAGTCTTTTACAGCGTGGGAGCGAGGGAGTTAGTGAGAAAGCACTTTTTCTCGTGGGCCTTCTTATCTCGCCGCTTGTATGGGGCTTGTTCGCGACGCGGCCGCAGATTGAGTTCCAAAGTGGCTGGTTCGGACTAATCGTCGCCGGTGTATTGGTTGGCATCGGCACACGATACGGTTCGGGTTGCACCAGTGGCCATGGAGTGTGCGGCATATCGCGCCTTTCGCCACGATCAATGGTCGCCACTATTTGTTTCATGTTCAGCGGTTTCGCCACAGTGTTTATCTTGCGTCATCTTCTGGGAATTTGGACATGATCAAACTGACTGCACTCATTGCTGGCCTGCTGTTCGGCTTGGGTCTGCTTCTGGCAGGGATGGCAAACCCGAGCAAAGTACTCGCTTTTCTGGATTTAACTGGTGCTTGGGATCCTTCCTTGGCGTTGGTCATGGTCGGGGCAATTGGCATATCGATTCGCCCGCTAACTTGGGCGCGACAACAATCCAGTTCGCTACTGGGAAGGCCAATGCAACTACCGATCAGACGTGAGTTAGACCCGCGCTTGATTGGTGGGAGTCTGTTGTTCGGCATCGGCTGGGGAATAGCGGGCATCTGTCCTGGCCCCGCAGTGGCAATTCTGCTGACAGGAAGCTGGCAAGTGATCGTCTTCATGTTAGCTATGCTGGCCGGCATGTTGTTATTTACTGCATTGGAGATCAAGCGCAGCTATTGATCGGGATATCGCCATAAAAGCGAATATTGAAACCCATGTTTGCTAGGTTTTGTACGAAAAGTCGTTGTGGCTAAAATTGCCGCCATGACCGGTTGGAGGCCCGTATGGCAAGGCGTTACGAACTTTCTGATGCGTCATGGGAGCTGATCAAGGATTTGGTTTCTCCAGAACAGAAAATGGGCCTTCCTCGCAACGATGATCGTCAGGTTCTCCACGGAATTCTGTGGATCCTGTGCTCGGGCGCTCCCTGGCGCGACCTGCCTGAACGCTTTGGGCCTTGGTCAACGGTGTATCAGCGTTTTCGTGACTGGCGCGACGACGGCACATTCGAGCGAGTACTGGAGCGTCTGCATATTCGGCTGAACCGGGAAGGACTGATCGACTTGGACACCTGGATGATCGACTCCACCGCAGTACGAGCAACCCGAGCCTCTTCAGGCGCCGGGAAAAAGGGGGGCCTGAAGAACCGTTAGACCATGCCTTCGGGCGCAGTCGAGGCGGTCTGACCACCAAGATTCACATGGTGTGCGATGCCAATGGCGTGCCATTGCATTTCAGGCTTTCACTAGGACAAGCCAGTGATGTCTCCCACGCTCAGCCGCTGCTGGATGCTGTAAGAATTGCTGGCAAGCCAGGACGACCGCGTGAACGTAGCCGGTGGTTGCTGGCTGACAAGGGATACGATGCCGAGCACCTGCGCCAGTACTGCGACCGTTACCGAATGCAGCCGGTAATCCCATTGCGCGCTATGCCGCGCAAACCTCGACCTGGCTTGCCCCGACTGTTTGACCGGCCCAAATACCGGCAACGGAACATCATTGAGCGGATGTTTGGCTGGCTGAAAGAAAATCGCAGGATCGGCACTCGCTATGACAAGCTGGCCAAGAGCTTTGCAGCCATGGTCACCTTGGCCTGCAGCCTACGTTGCATGCGGCAATACTTTTCGTACAAAGCCTAGCAGCTTGTCCCCGCCCCACCAGATTTAGCCGGGACCACTGCAGCTGCTATTCCTGCTACTAATAGCAGGAATAGCAGTCTTGCTTGCCGTTCAGATCCCTTCCGTCCTTCGGAACCCAGTCGCCCCATAGCCAGGAAAAACGTTGACTCTCAGTCAGAACGACTCAGGGGGCCACTGATTGCCGGTCGATCCACAACTGCAGTAAGGCTTTTCCAGGCCCAGTGGGCTGACGTCGCCCCTGCTCCCAGTCCTGCAGCGTGCGAGCGCTGATCCCCAAATGCGCAGCGAGCTCTTGCTGGGTTAGCTTCAAGCGTTGGCGCAAGGAACATGCAAGCCTGATGATGCTTGAGTCTGGCGTGACTCCGTAACACATCTTTGGCCGTTTCTGCGGGAAGATCTCCGAGACCTCGAAATTAGACGAAGCAGCTCTAGGTAAAGGTAATGTGTAATTTGACTCCGGCGCTGTATTTACCCTCGCATGCCATGGGAGCGGAGCAGCCCGGACAGATGGAGATGACTTCTCCGGTTCATACCGAAGCTCCTGGCACTGTTGTTCATACTCAGGATGTTCGGCAAGAAATTTACGACGCCAATAATCACTGTAGCTCATGCGAAAGACTCCTATCTGGTGAGTTATAGTGCGGCAATGCCGGACCATACAATAGGTAAATTGAACATGTATGCCGCAGCACTCAGATTCGGCTGGTAGTGAACACAGCAAAGCCTTGCCCTAACTCTTGCGCCTTGCTGTACGTCTTGCACAAGTAGCTCATAGCGTAGACAACCGGCCTGAGCGAGTCAGGAAAGCGTCGATCCAAGCACTGGTAAACCTGCCCACTGAGTTTGTCTTGGCAGGCATGTACTAGCCCTGACATCTCGTATTCAGAACAACCAATTGCCCAGGCCCAAGCACGCACGACGCGATGAAATAAGTTGTTCCTACTGTAAGTACCGTCGTCGCTAGGCCCGTAGTTACCTAGGCCCCCGATGGCGTCGTAGTTGAGCAGCAACATGACGTGGCAATGCGGTGCTTGACTGCTGTTACGCTCTCGACACCAGATGTAGCGGATATCAGTCGTGTACTTTGTACTCGCCCAGATCAGCTCTTTACTTAGATGGTAGAAGAAGCGACTCATCACCTCATTGCTGACGAGCGCATCCGACGGCATCAGGCCGACGGGGTAACGCAAGTCTACCCTACAGACCAAGGTACGGGCCTGTGCCGAGAGACAGCTTTGCAAAGTTTCAAGTCCACGCTCCAGGTAGTTTTCAATCAAAGGGCCGTGTGTCAGCTGCTGCTGCACAGCGAAACCACGATACTCGTTGCCGTAGTGTAGTTTGAGTTTAGTATTGATTGGGTGACGCTTCGGTTGATGATGAAACATAGTTAATTTCCTGTCGGCCGTGTATGGAGGACTCACCGGCAGGCACACTGGACTAGGTGTATTCAAGCACCTTGCTTCGACTTATACGCTTGATCTATCAACGCTTTGACCTGCATTCAACGCTGCACATTACTTCTGCGATTTATGGCGACTCTGCATTGCAAACCAATAACATGATAGCACTATATTGGTGAGTGCTATCTATCACGGTAAAATCCATAGCAACCACGTCGATTACTAGTTACTGCATCGATACTTATTAGACACATACTACTTTAACCGTAACAGTAGCCATGCCGGACATGCAGAAACTCCCAAGAAATAGATCCCATTAGAAACACACCTCCAGGACAACAGCAAGAAAACCCACTCAATAAAATCCAAAAAGATTCCATTCTCATTGATAGCAAAAGCCGTATGAGCCGACAGGCGTGTGCCGCCTGCAAACTTAAGTCATGTAGACACTTCATACCGCCAACTTTTAAAAACTTACGACACTGCCGTATTCATGTCACCACGAGGACTTCAAAGGGCCAGTTAATAACGGCTCTGCCGTACATAGGTGATCCGATACGAGCTGAATCAAAAAAATCTCAGATCTATATCACCTCTGTGAACGCCCCACAGTATCGACTGCCGTAGGGGATTTGCCGTGCCGTTTTCGCTTCGGCACGCTCATCACTTGAGAGGATCTGCGTATGTATACCCCTTGCCCAAGCTGTAACTCGGGACGTGTCATTACGAAAAATATCGGCAAACAAACGGGTGGTTTGATTGGCGCAGCAGGCGGTGCAGCCAGTGGTGCCGCCGGCGCCCTATCAGGTGCCGAAGCTGGCGCGGTACTGGGAGTCGTCGGTGGGCCGGTGGGCATTGCTATCGGCAGCATCGCCGGGGCGATTTTAGGTGGTCTGTTCGGCGGGGCCGCGGGGGGCATTGCCGGGGCCACGCTGGGCGAGCAGATCGACGACAAGGTGCTGGCCAATTACCAATGTCTGGAGTGCGGTTACAGCTTCAGCGTCAACCGTTAAGCCTTTTTGAACGGGCGTCGCTCGTTGATGAAACGACGCTCTTTCCCCTTCATCCGCAAGGAATCATTCTCATGGCTCATCTCGTTGAAACCATGGCCTACGCTGGCGCTACTCCCTGGCATGGCCTGGGCAACAACCTGCCCCGCAAACAACCTATTGAGGTCTGGCAGCGTGAAGCCGGCATGGACTGGGAGATTCAGGAAAGCCCGGTCCATTTTAAGTCTGACGCCATCGGCCACCTGGGCACCATCCATTCCTTCCCCGAGCAGAAAGTGCTCTACCGCTCCGACACCAAGGCCCCTCTGTCGGTGGTCTCGCAGCGTTACCACACCGTGCAGCCGAGAGAGGTGCTGGAGTTCTACCGCGATCTCACCGAGGTATCCGGCTATGAGTTGGAAACGGCCGGCGTGCTCAAGGGTGGTCGCAAGTTCTGGGCGCTGGCGCGCACCGGGCAAGGCGCAACGCTCAAGGGTAACGACCAGGTCAACGGCTACCTCCTGCTCGCCACCTCCTGTGACGGCACCTTGGCTACCACAGCAACGCCAACCACCGTGCGTGTGGTGTGCAACAACACCCTGACCATCGCCTTGGACGGCAGCAGCCGCGCCATCAAGGTGCCCCACAACACTCGCTTTGAACCGAAGACGGTGAAGAAGCAACTGGGCATCGCCGTCTCTGGCTGGGACGAATTTATGTATCGCATGAGGGCTTTGGCTGAACGCAAGGTGCAGTGGCATGAGGCGCTGGGTTTCTTCATGAACGTGATGTGTGAGACCAGCCCAACCGGTGCTCTGCCGGAGCAACTCCCCAATGAGCGAGCCCTGCGCAAGGTGCAGGAGTTGTACGAAGGGCGTGGTCGAGGCAGTCAGCTAGAGTCGGCACGCGGCACCGCTTGGGGCCTGCTGAATGCCGTGACCGAGTATGTCGACCACGAGCGCCGTGCCCGCAGTAACGAGTACCGCCTGGACTCGGCATGGTTCGGTCAGGGGGCGCAGATCAAGCAACGCGCCCTGGATGCCGCTCTGCAACTCGCCGCCTAACCCTCACTCACATCAATCCTCGCGCCCGGTCAGCCTTGTGCTGGTCGGGCGTTTTTATGCCAACAGGTAAAGACGATGAAAGCAACGTCATTGAATAGTAGCACCCGTAAGAAACGCCCTGCCCTGCGCCTGGTCAACACCAAGGAGCTGCCCCGCGAGGACTGGTTGCAGATCCGCAAGCAAGGCATCGGCAGTTCGGATGCCGCCGCTGCAGTGGGTCTGAACCCCTACAAGTCGCAGTTGGAGCTGTGGCTGGAGAAGACCGGTCGCGATCCCCGCATGCCCAAGGTCGATCCTCACGATGAGGAAAGCCCGCTGTACTGGGGCAATGTGCTGGAGCCTATCGTGGCCTGGCATTACAGCAAGCGCAGCCAGCACAAGGTCCGACGGATCAACGCGGTGCTGCAGCATCCCGATCCGGCGCTGCCCTGGATGCTCGCCAATATCGACCGCGAGGTGATCGGTACCGACGATGTGCAGATCCTAGAGTGCAAGACTGCCGGCATAAACGGGGCACGCCTCTGGAAAGAGGGCGTGCCCGAATATGTGCAATTGCAAGTCATGCACCAGCTTGCAGTCACTGGCAAGCAAGCCGCTGATGTGGCGGTGCTGCTCGGTGGCCAGCATCTGGAAATCCATCGCATCACACGCGACGAGGCGCTGATTACGCGGCTGATTGACCTAGAACGGCTGTTCTGGGATTACGTCGTCAGTGACACCCCGCCACCAGCCGATGGCACAGCGTCTGCGGAAGCGGCATTGCGCTGCCTCTACCCCGAGGATAACGGACAGACCCTGGACTTCAGACAGCACACGGAACTGAGCAGCACCTTCCTGGAACTCAAGTCTATTCGTCTGAGCATTGCTCAGCAGGAAACGCGGGAGGCGCAGCTCAAGCAGGTTCTGCAGCAGGCCATGGGGGAGGCCGCCCGAGCCGAGTTTGCCGAGGGTTACATCAGCTGGAAGAAATCCAAGGACAGCATTGGTCTAGATGTCGAACAGATGCTCAAAGACAAGCCCTACCTGCAAGCTCGCTACCCCAAGGCCAAAGCAGGCACTCGTCGCTTCCTGATCGCCTAAAACAGCCTGCTCACCCTAGCCACCCGGACCACTCACGTCCCGGTGGCTTTTTTATTTCAGATCAAGGATAACCGCCATGCTTAAAGGTTTAGCCATTACCCCGCCGGTACTCGGGCGCATTTCCATCGGCAAGGTCGTCGAGAAAAATGGCAAGCGCCTGCCAGAGAAGGACAATCAGTTCACCATCACGTCGCAAGTCCAGAGCCGTGACGGCTGGCTGCTGCATCCACTCAACGAAGAACTGCGCAATGGTCAGGACGGCAAGCTGCGCAGCATTCCGATCCGCTTGTTGTTCAACGAACCAGACCTCAACTTTCGTGCGGACTTCAGCCTGTTCGACCGTACTACCGGCAGGCCGTTGTGCGTCGGCAATGGTGAAACTTGCAAGCGTTTGACCAAGGACGGCATCCAATCGCTGCCCTGCCCTTCACCTGATGGTTGCCCACTGGCCCAAGGCAATGCATGCAAACCTTACGGTCGACTGAACGTGGTGATTGGTGATGACGACCCACTGGGCAGTTTTGTCTTCCGCACCACTGGGTTCAACAGCATCCGTACCCTGGCAGCGCGTCTGCGTTACCTGCAAGCCATCTCTGGCAATCGCCTGGCCTGCCTGCCATTGGAGCTGCGTCTGCGTGGCAAATCTACCCGTCAGAGCCATGGCACGCCGATCTTCTACGTCGATATCACGGTGCGCAGTGAACTGAGTTTAGAAGACGCCCTATTGGCCGCCAAGCAACTGGAGGAAACCCGGCAAGCCTCGGGCTTTGACCAGAGCGCCTTGGATCACGCAGCCCGGCAGGGTTTTAACAATGGCGCTTTTGAAGACAGCGAGGAAGACACCGGCGCCATTGTCGAAGAGTTCTTTCCTGCTGATGAAACCCAGTCCAACAACGCAGAGCCACAACCGACAGCACCTTCAAAGCCCTCACTGGCTCAGAAGCTGGAGGCTCAAGCTATCGTGCACAGCATTGGGCCTTCCTTTAAGTAACGCTCTGCTCAAACTCTCCAGCCTACCCCCATTCGCACAGGAATACCGTCATGAAATATCACAAGCTCAAAGCCGGTGAGGCGAGTGGCACTTACGTCATGGAATCACCCGTCACCGAGGCCGACATCCTGCGGATGGCACAACAACTGGCCATGAGCCGTTTGTCTAAAGGCCGGGCATTGACTGAACCCAAGCAGGTCTTCAGCCACCTGCAAACACTGCTGCAGTACCACGAGTACGAAGTCTTTGCTCTGCTGCTGCTCGATTCCAAACACAGGGTTATATGCTTTAGAGAACTGTTCAGGGGCACGCTGGATGGGGCTAGTGTCTACCCGCGTGAAGTGGTCAAGATCGCCTTGGAGCACAACGCTGCGGCCATCATTATGGTGCACAATCACCCCTCCGGCGACCCAGAGCCCAGTCAAGCTGATCGTACCTTGACCACCAACCTCAAGAACGCTTTGAACATGGTCGGCACCCGCATCTTGGATCATGTGGTGGTTGGTCATGAAGGTTGCGTCTCGTTGGCTGAACGAGGTCTTTTGTAGAAAGATGTCATGATCCCTCCATGGTGATCTTTGGGCTCAGCCCAAAGATCACCATGGAGGGGGCTGATTTGACGCCTTATTTTTTTGCTTCGGTGCCCCGGCTGGGGCTACTCATATGGGCTTAGAGCCTGCGTCCATTATTTTGTCATCGAGCTTTTTCAACGCAGTCAGCAGTGAGCGGCCGATAAAGCGGCTAGGGGCGGAAGCGAGCACCTTGTACCAGCTCTGCGGTTCCCACCAGCGCCCGCGCGGTACCTTCGATGGTCACGCCTGCTCCTGCAAACATGGCCTCAACTTCGATGAGCTTTTTGGGAGTTTTGATGGCGTACATGGTTAACCTTGAAATCCAATATCAGTCAGATACTGCTCGGCAGTAGTACCCAGACAAAAACGAATGGTGGTGAAGAAACCCGGCCAACGCTGGCGGAAATAGCGCTCTGCAAGTGAGCGCAAGGCTTCCTCAGGTCGAATGTTCTGAAGGCGCAGGCTCTTCTTATTACGCTCTATATCCCAGTGAACACGCAGGCGTGCTTCACACAAGCGAGCGCAATTGAGGTTGAGCATATCGATTGTATGCTGCACCAACTCCTGCGTACTTGGGTGCTTGTTCCCCGGCAGCGTCATGCGGGCACAGGCCTGCTCATCGGGCAGCAATCGTCCTGTACTTCTCTCTAGGAAAAACAGGCTTGGGATTGCGGGCAAATCTGTTGGATCGATGATCCAGCCCTCACAATTCTCGGCAAGCTTGCTAGTTCCAATCATCTGATCCTTGTGGGCATCACAGCTGAGGTTGGACGGTAACGGATCTAGAGCATAGGGCGCCGGCACATGACGCTGAGATCCCCCCATGCAGACTGCGATCACGTTCTGCCAGTCAAGCGCCCAATTATGGGCTGTCGCGGTATCCGATTTGGGATGGAAATGCTCCACCCGACACTTACGTGAATCATTGTCGCGGATGTCGATTTCACAGTAGCCACACAGGCCGCCCTGCCCATTGACCAAATGAAGCCGGATAGCCTCATACGCCGTACGACCAGTAGCGTCGCCCCGCATTTGATCCCAAGTACTCCGCGAATTCTCTGCACGATACCCCGCCAGTTCAGCGGGTTCATCAAGCCTAATGACGCGCTTCACTCGCCCAGCTCCCACTTACGATTCTCGATCTGAAGATCAGCATCAAGCAGAGCTGGCTCCTGCCCCTGATAGCGCTCATCCAGCTTTTTGCGCAGCTCCTGGGCTCGCGGACTACTCCACTGGTCTCTATCAACCAGCGCCAGGTATTCCTTAAGCTCTTGGGTCGCAAGGCTGGCTGGAGGACGTACCTCGTCAAGACCAAGCACCTGCCGAAGCATCCGCTCCGGCTCCGAGCCTTCAGTGCCTGGTGGCGCGGAATAGACCTTATTGTCCTTCAGAATGCGGATGCACTCGGAGGGTACGGACGTCAACACTTGCGGGCTATGAGTGGTTATGACGAACTGGACTTGCGGGAATACTTCTCGCAATTGGGTAAGGATGATTTGCTGCCAACGTGGATGTAGGTGCATATCCACTTCGTCGATCAGCACCACGCCGTGGGTTTGCCGTGCTGCTTCGACCCCCAGATGAGGGTTGAGTTTGATACAGCGATAGGCGATGTCACCGATCATGGCTAACACACTTCGGATGCCATCGCTCAGTTGATCAACATCCAAGGTGCCATATAGGTCATGGCTGAGTACCAACGAGTTTTCCTGAGTTACGCTGAATTCCAGCTGATGCCAGCCGGTCGTCGTATTGAGAAAGCTATCGATGGCCTGCTGGACAACGCGAACACGATCTTCTGCAGCCTGCAGCTCCTCAACACGTGCGCGCCTTTCAAGCTGGCGAATTTGCTGCTCGCGCAGACTCTGGAACGCCCAGATGAACCACTCCTTGAAGTGCTTGTAGGATGAGGCCGGGTCCAGGCAGTTCATGTAGGCGAAAGTGCGGACATAAAAGTCGGTTTCCCGAGTGTCATCTTTGCCTTTCAGGTTCTCGGTCAGGCGCTTCTGCGCCCAGAGCCGACCAGTGCCGTAGTAGCCAAATACCGGTAGATCCAAGGTCGGCTTTTCCGGGTCTCGGATTTGATCCTGGACAGCACCAGCCCACTGCCGCATGAACCCGGTATCCCCGTCATCCTTGGTCTTGGTCGCTCTGGCTTCTTTATCTCGATAGCGAGTCCATGTAGAGACTGCCCCGGTACCAAAGTCTCCAGACATGGTGACCCGGGCTGGTAACTGGCGGGCCATATCTCCACTGGTCAGACGCAGCAGGCGCACGTCATCAATAGCGATAGCGTTACCTGGGTCATTGAAAGCATTACGCGCGAGGTCGAAGCTATTGACGAAGGGCCAGAGCGCGATACGAATAGCATCCAACAGGGTTGATTTACCCTGGCCATTTTCAGCCACCAGTACGGTCAGCTGTGGATGCAAGGGGACTTCCAAGTCTGCGTAGCAGCGGAAGTTTTCCAGACGCAACAGATCCAGTTTCACAAGCTTTCCTCCGGCTTGATCGCTCGGGATAACATCTCACTCAAGTCGCAGTTGACGCTGGCAATGCCGAAATCCGGTTCGCTCTTGAATGGGTGCTTAATGTAATAGGGGCCACTCACCTGTTCGCCATTCACCAGCACCATGGCCAGGAAGTATTTCTCGCCCTGGTGGTAGCTGGAGAAGATCTCGTTCTTGGTGTGCACCGCCATCATCGGATCAAATAGATGCGCCAGTTGGATACACCGCGCCTCCAAGGCCAGCTTGAATTCGCTACCTGGGGCATCAAACGCCCAAACTTTACCGGCCTGGGCCAGCTCAAGACGGTACTCGTCGCTGCGAAACAGCATCTGGTCGCCGGAACCACCGGCACTCTTCTGGTTGACGGCACTGATTGCCAAGTCACCGACCTTGTCGACACTGACGACTTTAACAACCTCGTCGCGATGCAGGCCACGAACCTGAGCGTCTTTTGCGATGTCCTCCAGATTGGCCATTTAAGCTTCCACAAATTCGTCAAATTTATCAGTTTACTTGAATGCCACCGATCTCGTCTCTCGACCCTCGAGGAAATCATGGGGTCATTACGGGCTTTGTCTACCGGTCATCTGCTATCGGCAACCCCTCAATCGGAAGCAGCTCTTGCAGGATCAATAGCTTCCTTTGCAACCGCTCAATGTGTGTTTTCTCAGCCCGCAGCGCCGAACGCAACCCCGCTTAGCCCTGAGCAAAGCCTGAAGCCGTTGCCAGTCACTGCCTGGCAACGGCTGAACGCGCGCGTACCGGACGATCAGGAGACGCTTTGGTGGTTGTTCGGGCTGGGGGAGAGCGTTTACCTGCATCAGCCAAAACGTTGGGTAGATGTAATCAAAGAGAAGCTGACAAAAATGAGCGAGCTGTACGCCGAAAAGCCGTTACGCGAGACGATGAAAGATATCGCTCGTACCAGCCATCGGGCCGGCGTGGAGGGCGCGAAGTACGGCGCGGCAATCGGTGGCGTTATTTAGCTGTTGACCAATGCGTTCAACGTGGCCCAAGACAAAAAGGAATTGGGTGAAGCTGCCCAAGATTTGGCCCTCGACACAGTTAAAGCCGGTGCTCTTGGATAAACCACAGCTTTCGCTGGCGCCACGCTCACCTAGGACGAGTATGTCACTCTGAATCTGCAGGTCTGCGCGAACTTGCAGGTGCAAGAGGAGCAGGCTGTGCTGCTCACTTACTTAAGGTGACCCAACACCTTACGCACCCTGCGCTGTGCCCTCACCAAGGTCTGGTTATCTAGCACCGGTAGCAACTCATCCATCGCCTCTTCCGCTGGAATACCCTCAGGTACGAACCAGCGAAGCTGGACAGCCTGCGCTTGCTCGACAGCCTCCAGCAGTACCCGAACATCTGCGCTGTCCAGATGGGTCAATGGTACGTCGATGCCATTTTCCTCGGCGTACACTTCCAAGTACTTCTGGTACAACCAGCCTTTCTGTTCTTCAGTCATGTGTTGTGCCGACACATATTCTGAAAATAGAATCTGCTCAGGGTAATCGTCTGGAAATCGGCACTCGTAAAGATCTACTTCAGGCAGATCGGCTATGGCCTCATCGACACCATTGAGGAACTCCGTCAATGTGGCTGGTCGTCTGTAAACACCCGTGCGCAAAGCACCCTCGATGAACAGCTCAGACTCACAAACCTCGTAGTGCAGGTAATGATCCAACTGAGCCAGGGCCTCGTCATCCCACAACCGGTAGGTCATATGGTCCTTGACCAACCGATCATGCACGTCGCACATCACGTCGCGCAGGCTTATACGAAGCCCTGATATATCACAGTCAAACTTGCACGAATCAGTGTCGTAAGGGTAGAGACTATAGCGATAAATGGATAGACGCTGGGCGATGGCCCAAGCACTGCCACTTAATTCACGGTCATTGCGCGGTCGCGACCCAACACCTTTCATGACTTCTTTGGCTAGCCCTGCGACCAGCTGGCTTTCGATGTAGTCTAGTTTTTCGTCGAGCCAAGCTTCCCCGAAGACATGCTTACCGCTAATGTGCATGTAATCGGGAATACCTGGAATCAACGACTTTTCGTGCTGCCGTGAATACAAATTCAATGAGAAACGTTTTTCAAGCGCTCTAATCGACGCACAGGCAGCATCAGTTCGAAGGTCGCGTCGGAGTATTTCTTCTTCAGTTAACCCGTCGTTGGCCCCGCGATGCATTAGACGCGGAGGTAGACTTTCGGTTGCCATTGCCTGCAATGCTCCATTATGCAAATGTTCACTCGCAACAGCAGCTAGTGTGCGGGTAATCAGGCATGTTCGCAAGGTTTACGGCTGCTGCGGCTGTGAGCTGCCCCGGCTACTGCCGGCAAACCCGCCCAACTGATCGAAAAGCCTTTCCTTGCCCAGTGTGTTGGCGATGCTCTTGACCACAAAGTACGTCGATGGCCTGCCGCTGTACCGTTTCGAAAAAGCCCTGGGGCGCCATGGTATCGAGATATCCCGACAAACCTTGGCTCGTTGGGTGATTCAGTGTGCCGAGCATTTGCAGCCGCTCTTGAATTTGATATATGACACCCTGCTGGAAGGCCGGGCGGAGCACTGCGACGAAACGCGTGTGCAAGTGCTCAAGGAAGAAGGCCGTGCCTCCAACATCCAGTCCTGAATTTGGGTACAGACTGGTGCTCCACCAGAACATCCGTGGTGTTGTTCGATTACCCGGGTCTCAACTTCTTTAGTTATAAAAAAACGGCTAGGCCTCGCCTTCCTGATGCCGCTTCGTCATTCTACTTCCTCCCGATGTTCATCCTAGCGAGCGGCAGGGGCTATTCATGCGATTACGCTTCCCTACGCCTTCACCAGCTTCGCAGCCATGGGATCATAGACATACCCAGTGATACTGCCATCCTTGATGCGCGTGACCGCCTCGTCGATGACGAACAACGGAACCAGAAACCACTCCTCGGGCTGCACTGGATGACCGAAACGGTCGTTGATAGTGATGTCAAATCGCGCAGCGGCGAACAGTCTGTGGAACAGACTCTCCATCCGGGTGCGATTGATACCAGCCAGCTTGTAGGTCGCCACCACCTCGACCTTGGCCAGCAGATATGTAGAGTCGTGTTCAGCATTGGCAATGCGGGCTTCTACCTTGCCACCGGTCACACCAATCTTGTGGATGACATCGCGGTGCTCCGCCACATAAGGGTTGTTGGATAACGAGCGCAACACATAAATGGTGCCACTCTCTAACTCACCTTCTTCCAGAGAATCGCTGAACAAGGGCCCCATATCCGGATCAGTAATTCGACGTGCTACGTCGTCCTTGTACAAAGCTCGTGCCAGGGAAAGCCGCAGTAGGTTACTTTCCGTGCCATTGGAAAAAATGACGCGCAGCCGAGCATCCTTCTTTCCTTGTGGCGAGTCGAACTCTTCACCTTCTTCGGCCACATAAGCTGTTTGGCCATCCAATATGAACCAATGGCCCACTTCAATGGTTGCGTACTGCCCGAAAGGCCGAGTCACTCTTACACCTGAACCCAGCGCACTGCGAACCTGGTCAAACAGCGGTTTGAACGCCTCGAAATCTTCGCACGGCTTGCGATCAGCAATCTCCTCGGCGGCGCGCTTTTCGGCGTTGGTACGCACATGGCGCAAAACCGTGATGTCGTCCTCGCCAGCAACACCTGCCAGCTCGGCAGCCAGGTCGTCGATGTCGATAGTTTCGTCCTCAGCAGCGACAGTGCCTCCCCCCCCCTCAAGCAAGCCATGATGATCCAGCGGCTCAAGCAAGGCGCGGCAATCCGGGAGCGCACGCAGTCGATCAAGGCGCACGGCATACAGGCGCTCGAATATGTCGCGGTCTTCACCATGCTGTGGCACGTACCCGTGCTGCTCTCTGAAGCGCTGAATCTCCTCGAAGCCCGCAATTACGCGCTCCTCGCTGGCTGGGCGTACTTTTTTCTTGTCAGGCGGCGCGAACTCGGCCAACTCTGCCGCCAAATCGTCAAGATCGGAGTTACTCATAACGTCCCTCCGCCTTGAAACGCATGAAGGCGGCCGCGCCTTCGGCAAGGTGCTTCTCCCAGGCATCTTGCGAGGTCGCCGATGGCAGTCGTCCACGTTCGCGCTTGAACTCCGCTGCACGCTTAGCGATCACCTTGGCATCATCTGGCGTGATCGAGGTTCGCTTGGCCGAAATGGCCGCCGCAACTTGCTTCAAGCTGTCCTCGCTCATGGTTTTGGAGAGGATGGCATAGGCTTCACCGAAGGGGTTGATGCGGTCGATCAGGTCGATGTCCAACTCGCGTACATCCATCGCAAAACGACGCACGCCATCGATCAGAGCAGTGTTGGGCGAGCCATCAGCACTGCCTCGCACAGTCCCCGCGTCGCCCTCGCCCTCGCCCTCCGTGACCAGCCGCTTACCCTGCTGCGTGAGGTTTAACGCAGCAATGGCGTGCTGCCGTACGGCCTCCTGATCTTCAGCATCAAGCTCCGGGTACTTGTCCTTGATGATTTTGCCCATGCGAACCTGTGTCAGCTCCTCGGGTACCAGCTCCTCATCGAACAAGCCGCGTTCAATGGTAGGCTTGTCCTGCACGAACGCCGCGATCACTTCGTTCAGGTCTTCATGGCAGATGCGCGTTGCTTCTTTGCTCTTGGGCTCGGCCAGCCCCCTGATCTCGATCTGGTAGGCCCCCGTCTGCTCATTGACACCGATATTACAACGCTCCGGGTCGTAGCCACCTTCGCCATAGGTGAAACCCGGCGTTGGGCCGCTTTCCGGGTTCTTCGGTTTGAACTCGAAACGCGGAGCCAGAACCTGCTCCATCAGCAGGCTCGCGGCAATGGCCTTCAAAGTATCGTTAATTGCCTCGGTGACAGCTGCCTTGGCCGCATCCGGCTCGGCGATCAGGTTGGTGAACCTCGCGCGGGTTTTTCTCGGTGCATCACGGGTAGCACGGCCAATGATCTGCACGATTTCGGTCAAACTGGCGCGGTAGCCCACGGTCAACGCATGTTCGCACCAGATCCAGTCGAAACCTTCCTTGGCCATGCCCAGTGCAATGATGATGTCCACATGGTCGCGGTTGTGCTTGTGCATCGGGTCTTTTAATGCGGCGGATACCCGGTCACGCTTTAGCGCATCATCATCCACCAGATCGGCAATCTTCAGTACCCCCCCCTCAGGCGTTTTGACCAACTGGAAGCCCGTTACCGGGTCAACCCCCTGCCACTCACCCAGCGCCTCGATGATGTGCTCCACCTCGCGCACCTTGTCCCTGGTGCTTTCGCGCGAATTGACATTCGGAATGTGGATGATGGTTTTCTCAACTGGGTCGAGCACCTTGAGAATGTCATCTACATAGGGCCCGCTGTAAAAAAAGTAGCCGATGTCTAGTTGCTTGAGGTGTTCGTAACCGTTGAGCTGCTCGTAATAGGTATAGGTGACGGTATCGAACCTCGATTCGTCCTGCGGGGCCAGCACTGCCTCAGCATCACCCCGGAAGTAGGAGCCGGTCATGGCAACGATGTGCATCTTGTCCCGCGCAATAAACTGCCCGAGGTGCGCACCCAGCTTGTTATCCGGGTTAGCTGATACGTGGTGGAACTCATCAACGGCGATCAAGCGGTCGTCGAACGCCTCTACGCCGTAGGCATCAACCGCAAACCGAAAGGTTGCATGTGTGCACACCAGCACCTTGTCATCACTTTCGAGAAACGCACCTAGGGAGTTGACCTTTCCACCGTTGTCGTTGCCCGGCGCGTTGCACAGGTTCCACTTGGGTTCGACCTGCCAGTCAGCCCAGAAGCCGTACGTTGACAAGGGCTCGTCATTGAAACTGGCTCCAATGGATTTTTCGGGCACAACTATAATGGCCTGCTTCAAGCCCTGATTTTGCAGCTTGTCCAGCGCAATGAACATCAACGCACGGCTCTTGCCCGAGGCAGGCGGCGACTTAATCAGCAGGTACTGCTCGCCACGCTTTTCATAGGCGCGCTCCTGCATCGGCCGCATACCCAGCGCATTGGCAGTGGTCGATACGCCATTGCGGGCATAGCTGACTGAAACAGAGGGGACGATCTTTGTCATAGCGCGATACCTGTCAGGGCTAATTGCCCTTGTTTTTTGGCTGTCATCAGAGGTGTAAAGGGTTAACTCGCTCACGCGTTGCCCCCCGTGTTGCGCTTCTTGCCCCTGGCCAGTGCCGTCTCAGCGGTCATCTTGGTATAGAGGTCGAATAGCTTTTCCAGCCGTTCGGTGTCGTTCTTGAAGCGACGGCCGATATAGATACGCTCCAACACTTCGTCGTTGCGCCCATGGGCAGCGCGCAGGTCGGCGGGCATGTTGCCGGGTTCGTACAGGTCGGCAATGGACGCCGGGAAATGATGCTCACGCGCCAGCAAAATATCCTCGGCGCAGCGTGCAAGGTCGGCCTTGTTTTTCTCGGTCAGTGTCGGCACAGGGAAGGTGTTCCAACCGAGGGTGTTGGAATAGCGGAAATCTGTCTTCATCTTGCCGCAGACGGTCGCGATCCAGACCAAGTGCAGGCGGCTGGCAATAAGTGCCATGTTCCAAAGGGGGGCGTCGTAAAGCGCGAACGCGAGGTTGGATACGATAGTGCCAGCAGGCTCAAAGCCACAGGGCAGATAGTCACGTGATTCAGAGGAAACGCTCGGGACGATGAGCACCGTTTCAATGCCCTTTTGTCGCACCTCTCCAAAACGGTGAGACTCAGATGCAGACTCCACTGTTGCTTGTTTAGGACTGGCCAGACGCATCGCCTGAACACTTTCGATCCGCGTAACAATGCCTGGTATGGATTCAGCCTCTGGCAAATTCTCGTCTTCAATCCATAAGCAATACCGTTCCAGCCCCCTTATGAATTCCGCAGAACCATAAATACGTCGTATGAAACGGTCCATTTGTTCTTGGGTTAAACCAAGCGCATCAACCTCGGAACGCGAAAGCAGCAAATGGCCGCCATCCGTAGGCTGATTACCCTTGGTCATGTCAGTAAGGTTGGCAAGAGGTTTACTTCGCTTGTCAATGGCAACGTTGTTTCCTGGGACTAGATAGGCATTGATGTTTGCAACCTCTTTAAGTGCCAGTCGTTCACCGCTCTCTGCCATAGTCTCTGTATACAGCTTGCGCGAGGCAGATGGATGTGCAGAAAGTCCCACAATCACCACTGTCACACCAGCGTTATGGCTAGCGAGGTTAGCCCACTTGAAGGAGGTGTAGGCAAAAATAATCTGGCAACCGGTTGCTAATACCAACGGCCATAAAATCGGCACTTGCTGCCCTTGGCAGATGGAGTTGGTGGACACAAAAGCCGCGCTCGCCGGATTACGAGCACAGTAATCAGCTGCTTTTACGAACCACCCAGCTACATAGTCAAGAGACTTCCAACTGTTGGTGCGCTGCCCAAGCACGGCTTGCAAGTCAGACTTCTGCGAAGCATCTTGCCAATTCGAGCCAAGGTAAGGTGGATTACCACAAAGATAGACTTCACCACCTTCATTACTGAAATCTATTTCAGCCTGATCCAAAGGAGTTTGGAACAAATCATCCCCCACCAGTTTGACGCTAGTGCCCTTTGCAGGACATGCCTGCTCCCAATCAAGCTGCAGCGCGTTACCGGCGGTAATCCAGTTCTCGTTGCGCAACGGTAGAAATTCGGCCAAAGCCAACTTCTGGCCACGATAGAGCACATCGCACTGGTATTCGGCGATGACCAGCGCAAGTCGAGCAATTTCCGCCGGGAAGTCGCGCAGCTCGATGCCACGAAAGTTGGTGAGCTGGATTTCTGACACGCGATCCGGCTCGCCGCGTCGCTGGTTGATCTCAGCCTCAATGGCGCGCATTTCCTTATAGGCGATCACCAGAAAATTACCCGAGCCGCAGGCCGGATCGAATACACGAATGCGGGCGATGCGCTTGCGCAGGTTGAGCAGGGTGCGCGGGTTGTCGCCCGCTTCCCCCAACTTGGTACGCAGATCGTCGAGAAATAGTGGGTTCAACACCTTCAGAATGTTGGGCACGCTAGTGTAGTGCATGCCCAGATCGCCGCGCTCCTCATCGTCCGTAACGGCCTGGATCATCGAGCCAAAGATATCTGGGTTGATCTTGGTCCAGTCGAGGCCGCCGACGTGGATCAGATAGGAGCGAGCAATCTTGCTGAATCGCGGTACCTCGTCACTACCCGAAAACAGGCGACCGTTGACGTAGGGGAAGTCGTCGACATTGGCCCAGCGGGGAAGCCCGGCAGCCAGCCGATCCTCGCGCTTGGTGTTCATAGCCCGGAATAGGGTGGCAATGACCTCGTGGGTATTGGTCGAGTCCCCGGCGCTCATCCGCGAAACGGTTCCGGTGAATTTGCCCCTGCCACCGAAAATATCGGTGTCCTCGGCGAAGAAGCAGAAGATCAGCCGCGCCATGAATTTGTTCATATCTTCGCGACGCTCTGCCGTGCCCCAGGCAGGGTTGTCTTTCAGCAGTTCGACGTATAGCCGGTTCAGGCGGCTGGTGGCGCGGATATCGAAGGCGTTTTCGCTAATTTGGCGAACGGTGCTGATGCCCGCCAACGGCAGAAAGAAACCGAAGTGATCCGGGAAGTCGGTGTAAGCACAGGCGATGGTCTCGCCGTTGGTAAGGTCTTCGGCCTCAAAGACTGCGCCATCAGTGGCAAGGATGAATTTCGCCTTGGCTTTGGCTGTCGCTGGACTGGCCTTGAGGGCGGTCAACATCTGCGTCACCCTTCCAGCATCGCAGGTCAGGATATGTATGTTGCTGGTCTGAAGCACACCACCCAGGTCGGACTTGTTCGACGCACCCGCGCGCAGCTTCTTAATGGTGGTTGCCTTGTTGCCAAACGCCTCAAGGAAGGAGAACGGGAACTCTGCCGGGTCAAACGGCTGCTCCGCTAGATCGGTGATAGCTTGTTCAATTTCTACGGCGTTCATACACTTACTCGTGGTGTTGTTACGCTAGCTTCTGCCTTCTCGCTACCTGTGGAGTCAGAACCGCGAGGCGCCACCTTATAAAGAGTTGTTCGAGAGACCTTATAGCGTTCTGCAATCTGGCTGACGGGGATATTTGGGTCAGCCATGAGCCGCCTGATCTCCCTGATTTGTTGAGCATCCAATTTGGGCTTACGGCCTCCGGAACGTCCGCGCGCACGTGCGGCCGCCAAGCCGACCTGCGTTCGCTCCCGGATCAGGTTGCGCTCGAACTCAGCCAATGCGGCAAACACATGAAACACCAGCCTTCCGGCGGCACTCGCTGTCTCGATTTTTTCGGTGATGCTTTCGAAACCGATGCCTTTGCCGTCCAACTCTACAACGATACGCACCAAATCAGGCAAGCTGCGTCCGAGTCGGTCGAGCCGCCATACCACCAGGGTGTCGCCGGCACGCAAGGCCTTCAGGCAATGATTCAACTCCGAGCGACTAGCGGCCTTGCCGCTTGCCTTCTCTTCGTAGATCGACTGGACGCCTGACAGATGTAGCGCAGCACGTTGCAAATCCAGACTCCGGTCATCCGTCGAGACGCAGGCATAACCGACCCTTTGATTCATTAACAATTTCCGGACGATGAAAAAATGACGGAAATTTTAACAGCCTGCACACCCTACTGGCAGCCTTAGGCGAAAAGATTTCTTGTGTTCAGAGAACCACCGTTTTGAGCACGGCAACTGCATGCTTCATACAATCCCTAGCACCGGCGATGCTCACAAGAGGTTCCGACGGGATGATACGGAGTCAACGTACACCGTGACGAATGGGTGGACAGCTCACCTTACCCTGAGCGCCTTGAGTCTGGTAGCGCGCTCCAAATGCAACGGCTAGCTGTTGTAACAAACTGGCCAGCTCTGCCGGTGCCGGCCCCAATCACGTAGGATGTGGGCGAAAGATTCTGCAGCATAGACAGGGGCTGCACGAAACTGCTCGTCCATAATTTTACTGTGCGATCTATCTCTCATGCGCTGCCCCCTCTCGGCTAGCGACACCATTAGCTAAAATCCTGCGAAATTGCACCCCACTTGGCCAACCGTTTGCGTTCGACCTGACCACTGATTGCATCCGAGCTGACCAGCACGCTTCGTAACTATGATCGGCAAAGAACCCAAAGCCGTCATTGCACGGTTGGTCAGCTCGGATGCAATTGACTGGTCAGCGGCAATGCAAGTGGGTGGTCAAGTCCATGCAATTGCGCAAAAACCGCCAGTAGCCCATTTTGGGCAATGGGCAAGGCATCAAGCTCAACACAGCGAACGCAACCAGCCGGCCGGAAGCCTTTTGAATTACACAGACCAAATACCACTCAGAGCAGAGAGGGTTCTCTATACCCTCTACCCTCGACTGCATCCAAAACCATGAGCTCCATCCCCATAACGCTTTGTGGCAGCTTTGCAGAGGTAACTAGCTCGATGAAACAGTTCAGGTAACTGGTCCACATTTCCAGGTCGAACATTCCGATCTACTCGGTACTCTGCGTTCTTAGGGATTTCCACCAAGCCCTGCACTTGCTCAACCTCGCACTTCAGAGCGCTAGCCCAAGCCTCCTGCATGCGGCTGATCATATTAGGCCTCTGTGATTGCAACCGCCCGACTGTGTAGTAGGCGTCTCTGTTAAGCAGGATCAGCAGGTGGTAATGCGGTCGCCCTCCCCAGCCCACTTCTCTCGCCCAGACGTAACGCACCCTGCAGGCATGGGCGTACTTGTGCTGCTCACGTGCTTTCTCACGGTCATGCTCAATTTTTGCCTTGAACGACTCGATGAACCTACTAATCACACGGTTTGACAACGCATCATCCGGAATACCCCCAAAACGCGGAAGACGCAGGTCCACCCTGAACGCAATCACCCTAGGATACTGATCAAGTGCAAGGTTGATGGTGCGACTCAGGGCTTCAAGGTATCCAAGTATAAAAGGGCCTTTTTCACCCATTATCGGCAGGCCCTGGAAAGTATCTGCTGAGTACAAACGAAGATTACGGTTCTCTGAAAAACGACGCATGGTTACTACCTACTCTACTGAAGTTCATATCTTCAGTCGGCTTGGTAGTTATTTACACGTTCACCGCAACCCATTTAGCTAGACCTCAATGAGCTCATCACGCAGATACCAAAATTCAATATCGATCACCTAAACCATACTGCCAACCGCAAGGTATAAATTAGACATTCATGATAGATACCCGTTAGAGGGACCTCTATCACCTTAACCTAATGATTCAATATCAGGCCCTGCATGAGTGATAGGCAGGAGTTATTAAACAGTAGCACTTAGAACACTAAAGCATACTACCCGCACCGAAAGCTCCAAAAGCATAAACCCTAGAGAAAGTTAAAACGTTCCTGTTCAGAGCCAGAAAAACAACGCCACCAAAAGGTCCGGCAAAAAAACATCATGTCCGGGAGTCAACCGGACATGATGTTTTCATTGAAAGAAAATAAATCAAACAAGAAGCAGACCAGCTGCCAAGAACAAGCCCATCAAGACCTACTAATTTCGCTCAACTAGCCTAGACTGAATCCAGGAATGAACCTCTGACTCCAACCAGCCAACAGAGCGCCCGCCTAACGAAATAGGCTTCGGAAATATCCCTTCAGCAACGTACTTATACACCGTAGATCGGGCCAGACCAGTAATTTCAATAACCGTTTTCATTCGAAGTATGCGCATGACCAACTCCTCAAATCCGTACACAGGATCTAGGAGGCCGGTAAAGAGTTACTGACCATTACTGGCATACAGAGCGATTTACCCCCGATACCGATAGCGCGTGGGAGTATGAACCTGAAAAAGAAGGCCAAAACGATAACGGTCAATCTCAGGCACCTCCTCCTCACTTGAAAACCTCTCACACGTAGGCTCGCCAAGATTGCTCTCATTCATGACATAGCACTCTCCTGCTCGAAAACTATTACCAGGAACAATCAACAAAGACCGGCCAACAGCAAACCGCCCAAAGTATGTACCGGGCTCAAAACTCGGCAGGATCTGCAACCCGGCAATTTCGTACGCAAAACCCTTAGCACTTAAAACCAAACTCTGCACACGCCGAGCCATCAAAACAGCGACTACATAAACAAACTCAAAAAACAGCTCGCTTCGAAGGCCATCATCCTTGAAATCTCGCCCTGTGCCCGTTCCTTTACTGAAATCTTTCTTGATTCGCAGCTGCAATTCATCATCAGAATTAAACTGACCTAGTTCCAAGGCTTTCCAATGCTTGGACAGTAGCCCTGACGCGTACTCCTCCAATCTAACCTGAAGCGCCCTCGACGAGCTTCTATCCTTGGCTAAAGAAGAAAACAACCCCGCCAGCGCATTAAATCTATCGCTATCAGGCAGTATTCCAGAAAACTTTTTATGCCTCTCGAATTCCAGCCCTTTGCCAAGCCCCGCAGAGCCAATGATGGCTGCAATCTCACTCATCTCCCCCGAATCCCCACTGGATTTCGAGACGAAAGTTAGCACGATCGCTCCCGAACTACCTTTTTGAAAAAACCCATGATGAAAATTAATAAAGTAAACTGACTTTGAAACGCCCAATACAACAGATGTTGCAACACCCGGAATCACTCCTCTGATGACCCTCAGAGCGATCAGCTTGTGCACCTGGGCCTTTATTCGATCTCGATTCAGACCAGTAGCCTGGGACAGCCTGGATACTCCGATTCCCCGTACAATCCCAAATTGATCGGCGTATAGAAGCAGAGTGGACAGTAGCAACCTATTACAAACACTCAAGCCACCCTTACAATTTTCCGCAGAAGGGTTCAGTACGTGATCAATTCTCGGTCTATTTATCACATTGAGTTTTTTGTTTTCGTCTTCTAACAACCTAGACAACTTACTTGACGCCCGATATCCACTCTTGGGGCGTCCCCGCCCGCAGACAATAGGTGTGCGTATCAAAAGATCTTCGGCCACCAATTCAGCCAGAGCGCTAGATACCACACGATCCGTAGCACCTGAGGCCTTGGCTAACTCCTTAACCCCGATTGTGATCGACTCCCACAACCCGTACAGCTGCACGAACCTTACAAGGACAAACTTCGCCTCAGGGCTGACCCCAGCCAATCCAAGACCCAACAGAACGCAGTGCATCACCCACCCTCACCTCTTCAGGAAGGCGGCCATTAAATCGTAGAATAACACCCTGTTTCAAGCGCATGGAGAATAGTCTATGCTACTACGTAACGTCACTCCGTAACGCAACACTAAAAATCACTCCATATAACTTTAATAAACGCATTGGCGAGGAATTCATTGAAAAAGGCACACAACAGACTTGAATGGATAGAAAAAGACAACCCAAACATGCTTAAGTGGGCCATCCGATACCTAAACAACCACAGAGCAAATATTCCCGAGCAAACCACCTACGACGGGCTTATAAGGGAATCTGAGAAATGGCCTGAAAGCAGTGAAATACGAGAGATTTTAAGAAAGATGAAAGGCGCCTGGCGCCAAAAGAAACTGAGAGAAAGCCTAAACGGGAAAAAGCCCAGCAACTTTATACTTTCGACCTCGACAAAGAAACATCTGGAAAATTTAGCCAAATCAAGACGCAGCAACATAACTGAAACACTGGAATGGCTAATTAAAAATGGACTTGAAGTAAAAAACCAATACCGCGACCAACTCAACGAGCTAAACAAGCTCCACCGCAAACAACTCGACATTTATGAAATAGCAGCTGTCACTCTCACTGAAAAACTCAGCGAAGCCCTGACCGAAATCTGCAAATTAATGCTTCAAATTGAAACATTAACCCCCTGCCCAGAAGGTCTTCCAACCCCACAAAAGGACCAGATCGAAACACTTTTCAGAAAGAAAAAATCAACACTCTTGAAATCAAATACAATCATAAAAAGAGACTCCATACTAATACACGAAAGACAGATACAACCAACAATTCATTACCTTGAGCAGGAACAGGAACAGGAACAGGAACAGGAACAGGAACAGGAACAGGAACAATGAAGATGTCATAAAAATCACTCTACCTATACTTTAACCGACAAATTATCACTATCCATGATAGGTATACGGAGCCCTGCGCTCAGTATTTAATTCCGCTTGAAAATTATCCGGCGAGCACTTTGAGTTCGGAATAACACCGCAAGCACGCTGATCGCTCTCAATAGTCTTGGCATGCTAGCTCGATGCTGTTCGCTCTTGCAGCTACGCCTTGTAAAACCTTTTAGCGCGTTATCCATCCCCTCTGGCTTCCGTAGACTGGCCTATTGATACCGATTAAACCCCGCACTGAGAAGCCTCTCTCATAACAAAATTTTCCTGTAATAGTCACCAACTTTTTTATAGGCGATGATGCATGGCCATTTTAGATAGCTCTTCCCCCTCCAGTTAGAGCCACTGTACGATCCGACCTGAGTCTGCCCCAAGACCTCAAGAGTGATTTTATAATGCTAATCAGAAGACACTTTTACGTTTGTGGCTCGGCCAAAATATTCCGAGTTTGGATTTAATTGAATGGATGTTTAGGCCTAGTAAAGCGTCCTTGTTTTCTCGCCTGGGATGGTACTAACAATTCCATATAGCCATGAGTGAAGGCTCAATCCGCCTTTGTCTTGGCAATTTTGATGAATGCCGTCAAGATTTCGAAGTCGCTAGACCGGCACCGCCAGAGAGTCTGACTGTTCTGGCAGAATGGATGCTGTCTTCTGGCGCGTGAACGACTGCTCATTTCGGGTGGATCGTCCCCCGACTTTCACACAGAACCTAGTCTAGACCATCACTGATTTTGCTCACCAGTTTGAGTAGCCAAACACAGTCGACTATCGCACACCTTAAATCGCACTTACTGCGTGGCAGCAATTTTCAACCACGATTGACGTTGGTTTAACTGCATTATCCTGATGATGTATATTAGCGGCATGTATAAGTGCGCAAGGGTGGTATCTTATTGATTCAAAATCAATTTTCTCTTTCCAGTCCTGTGGTAAATATAGGACAGCCTGCAGAACCTTTCACGCGCAGGGCTCCGGGTATTAGTCCAGCGGACCTGACGCACGTCAGACCTATCCCGAGCCTCAGGCTGGAGCTTTTTTCAAATGGCCTCGACGTGATCAGGCCCAACCACTGCAAGCTGAAAGAAGCTTGTGAGTGGAGCAGAATCTCCAAAACCCTCAGCAAACTAACTTGTGTGCTTCAGGAAGCGGTGAAATGATGTTATTCGGAGAGTCAAAGGATGACCCGCCTCCATGCCTCAAGCTTGGTGCCGCTTACGCCGGATCCACGAAAGCCCCGCCATTATCAGGAGGAGGGCTACGGCGGCAAACCAGGTGCGTCAGGCTCTACGCCCACACAACAGCACCAGCATCATTCTTAGAACGCGGATGCTGCCTCACAAACACGTTTCAGTATTCACTGTCACTGACCAAACAGAATACGGGTACAAAACCGGGTATAAAAAGGTAGAAACATCATAAAAACCATAAAAATAAATAGCTATAGGCCATGACTTCTGGTTTAACGTCTAAGCCCCGACCCGGGTCGCCACGACGCCCGACGCACACCAAACCCCTTGAGCGTTTACGCCTCAGGGGGTTTTGTTTTTACCGGTGTCGGTCACGCCTTCGGGTGACATGCCAAGACTTCCAGGCAAAAAGCCGGATAATGGCGGCCAATTCGTTTCGCACTTTCAGCACGGTATTCCCGCATGGAAATCAAGGTCAATTTTCTCGACAACCTTCGACTTGAAGCCAAGTTCGATGACTTCACGGTGGTGGCCGACCAACCCATCCGCTACAAGGGCGATGGTTCGGCACCCGGCCCGTTCGACTATTTCCTGGCCTCCTCGGCCCTGTGCGCGGCCTACTTCGTCAAGCTGTACTGCGAAACGCGCAACATCCCCACCGACAACATTCGCCTGTCGCAGAACAACATCGTCGACCCGGAAAACCGCTACAACCAGATCTTCAAGATTCAGGTCGAGCTGCCGGCCGACATCTCGGCCAAGGACCGCCAGGGCATCCTGCGTTCCATCGACCGCTGCACCGTGAAGAAGGTGGTGCAGACCGGTCCCGAGTTCGTGATCGAGGAAGTCGACAACCTCGATGCCGACGCCCAGGCCCTGCTGATGCTGGACGCCCAGGCGCAGACGCGCACCGTGATCGCCGGCAAGGACCTGCCGCTGGAACAGACCATCGCCAACATGTCGGGCATCCTCGCCAGGCTGGGGATGAAGATAGAGATCGCCTCGTGGCGCAACATCGTGCCCAACGTCTGGTCGCTGCACATCCGCGATGCGCATTCGCCCATGTGCTTCACCAACGGCAAGGGTGCAACCAAGGAAGGCGCACTGGCCTCGGCACTGGGCGAGTTCATCGAACGCCTGAACTGCAACTTCTTCTACAACGACCAGTTCTGGGGCGAGGACATCGCCAACGCCGACTTCGTGCACTACCCCGACGAGCGCTGGTTCAAGCCGGGCCGCAAGGACGCGCTGCCGGCCGAGATCCTCGACGCCCACTGCCGCGAAATCTACAACCCCGACGGCGAACTGCGTGGCTCGCACCTGTACGACACCAACTCGGGCAACACCGAGCGTGGCATCTGCGCCCTGCCCTTCGTGCGCCAGTCCGATGGCGAGGTGGTGTACTTCCCGTCCAACCTGATCGAAAACCTGTACCTGAGCAACGGCATGAGCGCCGGCAACACGCTGGCCGAGGCGCAGGTGCAATGCCTGTCGGAGATCTTCGAGCGCGCGGTCAAGCGCGAGATCCTCGAAGGCGAGCTGGCCCTGCCCGACGTGCCGCAGGACGTCATCGCCAAGTACCCCGGCATCCTCGCCGGCATCCAGGGCCTGGAGGCCCAGGGCTTCCCGGTGCTGGTCAAGGATGCGTCGCTGGGCGGTGAGTTCCCGGTAATGTGCGTGACCCTGATGAACCCGCGCACCGGCGGCGTGTTCGCCTCGTTCGGCGCGCACCCAAGCCTTGAAGTGGCGCTGGAGCGCAGCCTCACCGAGCTGCTGCAAGGGCGCAGCTTCGAGGGTCTGAATGACCTGCCGCAGCCGACCTTCGAAAGCCAGGCGGTGACCGAGCCGAACAACTTCGTCGAGCACTTCATCGACTCCAGCGGCGTGGTGTCGTGGCGCTTCTTCAGTGCCAGGGCCGACTTCGAGTTCGTCGAGTGGGACTTCTCCGGCCAGGGTGAAAACTCCAACGCCGAAGAAGCTGCCACCCTGTTCGGCATCCTCGAAGGCATGGGCAAGGAAGTGTACATGGCGGTGTACGAGCACCTGGGTGCCACCGCCTGCCGCATTCTGGTACCGGGCTACTCGGAGATCTACCCGGTCGACGACCTGGTGTGGGACAACACCAACAAGGCGCTGCTGTTCCGTGCCGACATCCTCAACCTGCACCGCCTGGACGATGACGCCCTGCAAGCGCTGGTCGAGCGCCTCGAAGACAGCGAACTGGACGACTACACCGACATCACCACACTGATCGGCATCGAGTTCGACGACAACACGGTGTGGGGTCAGTTGACCATCCTGGAGCTCAAGCTGCTGATTCACCTGGCGCTGGAGCGTTTCGAGGAGGCCAAGGAGCTGGTGGAGACCTTCCTGCAGTACAACGACAACACCGTCGAGCGCGGGTTGTTCTACCAGGCGTTGAACGTGGTGCTGGAAGTGGTGCTGGACGACGAGATGGAGCTTGAAGACTACGCCGTCAACTTCCGGCGCATGTTCGGGGACGAGCGCATGGATGCCGTACTGGGCTCGGTGGATGGCAGCGTGCGTTTCTACGGCCTGACCCCCACCAGCATGAAGCTCGAAGGTCTGGACCGTCACCTGCGCCTGATCGACAGCTACAAGAAGCTGTACGCGGCACGTGCCCGTGCGGTAGCGGGCACACGCTGATACAACGCCGATCCTGCAGGCCATGGCCTGCAGGATCGGCGTTGCCAGGCTTGTTCGTTCGCCAACAGGTCGCGGTGGCGGCCAACAAGCCTCGAACGATCACCCCAGCTCGTTGCGCAACAAGCGGGCAGCACTCACCATGTTCGCCAGCGCCGCCTCGGTTTCCGGCCAGCCGCGGGTCTTCAGGCCGCAGTCCGGGTTGACCCACAGGCGCTCGACCGGAATGCGCCGGGCAGCCTTGCGCAGCAGCTCGGCCATTTCCGAAGCCTCCGGCACCCGGGGCGAGTGGATGTCGTAAACCCCCGGGCCGATCTCGTTCGGGTAGTGGAAGGCTTCGAATGCCTCCAGCAGTTCCATGTCCGAACGCGAGGTTTCGAGGGTGATCACGTCGGCATCCATGGCGGCAATCGATTCGATCACATCGTTGAACTCGCTGTAGCACATGTGGGTGTGGATCTGGGTTTCGTCGCGCACGCCCGAGGCGCACAGGCGAAACACTTCGGTAGCCCAGTCCAGGTACTGCTGCCACTGCGCCCGGCGCAGCGGCAGGCCTTCGCGAAACGCCGCCTCGTCGATCTGCACGATCTTGATGCCGGCCGCCTCCAGGTCCACCACTTCATCGCGGATGGCCAGCGCCAGTTGTCGCGCCTGCACCTCGCGCGACACATCTTCACGCGGGAACGACCACATCAGCAGGGTCACCGGCCCTGTCAGCATGCCCTTCATCACCTTGTCGGTCAGGCCCTGTGCGTAGCGGATCCACTCCACCGTCATGGCATGCGGTCGACTCAGGTCGCCGAAGATCACCGCCGGTTTCACACAGCGCGAACCGTAGCTCTGCACCCAGCCGAAGCGGGTGAACACGTACCCATCGAGCTGCTCGGCAAAGTACTCGACCATGTCGTTGCGCTCGGCTTCACCATGCACCAGCACGTCCAGGCCCAGGCGCTCCTGCACCTGCACGGCGTGGCGAATCTCGCTGTGCATCGCCTCCACGTATTGGCCCTCGCTCAGCTTGCCCTGCCTGAACGACTGGCGTGCCAGGCGAATGGAACCGGTCTGCGGGAACGAACCGATAGTGGTGGTCGGCAACAGCGGCAGGTTCAGGCGGGCACGCTGGCGGGCAATTCGCGTGGCAAAGGGCGAGTGGCGCTGGCTGTCCTTCTCGCTGATGGCTGCCACACGGGCCTGCACCGCCGGCTTGTGGATGCGCGTGGAGGCAGCGCGGCTGGCCTGCACTGCACGGCTGCGGGCCAGGGCCTGCACCACCGGGGCCGCCTCGGGCTGGTCGAGGGCATGGGCCAGGAGCGCGACTTCCTCGCACTTTTGCACGGCAAAGGCCAGCCAGCTCTTGAGCTCGGCATCGAGGGCGTCTTCACGGCCCAGGTCTACCGGGCTGTGCAGCAGCGAGCACGACGGCGCCACCCACAGGCGCTCGCCCAGGCGTTCATGGGCGTGCTGCAGCACGGCCAGGGCCTTGTCCAGGTCGCAGCGCCACACGTTGCGGCCGTTGACCACACCCAGCGACAGCACCTTGTAGGCCGGCAGGCGGTCGAGAATGGTCGGGTACTGCTCGGGGGCGCGCACCAGGTCGATGTGCAATCCGTCGACCGGCAGGTTGGCCGCCAGCCCCAGGTTCTCCTCCAGGCCACCGAAGTAGGTGGCAACCAGCTTTTTCAGCGGGTCGCGCTGGATCAGGTTGTAGGCACGCTCGAAGGCGTTCTTCCACGCCTGCGGCAGGTCCAGCGCCAGGATCGGCTCGTCGATCTGCACCCACTCCACACCCTGTGCCGCCAGGCGCTGGAAAATCTCGCCGTACAGCGGCAGCAGGCGCTCGAGCAGCTCGAGCTTGTCGAAGTCGCCGCCCTTGGTCTTGCCCAGCCACAGGTAGGTCAGCGGGCCGATCACCACCGGCTTGACGTCGTGGCCCAGGGCCCTGGCCTCGGCCACTTCCTCGAACAATTGTTCCCAGCCCAGGCCGAACTGCTGGTCGGCGCTGAATTCAGGCACCAGGTAGTGGTAGTTGGTGTCGAACCACTTGGTCATCTCCTGGGCATGCGCACCGCCACAGCAGCTGTCGCTGACGCCACGCGCCATGCCGAACAGTGTCTGCAGGGTGGCCTTGCCGTGCTGCGGGCGAAAGCGCTCGGGCACCACGCCGAACATCAGCGAATGGGTCAGTACCTGGTCGTACCAGGCAAAATCGCCCACCGGCAGCAACTGGATGCCGGCCTGGCGCTGCAGGGCCCAGTGGGCCTTGCGCAGTTCGCTGCCCACAGCACGCAGGCCCGCCTCGTCGAGCTCGCCTTTCCAGAACGCTTCCTGCGCCTTTTTCAGTTCGCGGTCGCGACCGATACGGGGGAATCCGAGTGAGTGGGCCAATGCCATGACAATGCTCTCCTTAGGGGGTGATGGCAGCCATTGTCGGCAGGGCCGCAGAATGAGACAAACTCATTTAATTTCAGATCAAATCAAGTTCTGCTCATGTAAAGACATCGACAGCGCTGCGCCTGGAGGCGCAACCGGCTGGCCGGCCAGGGTTGCGAGGCCCCTGATCTGCGCCTAAGGTCAAACGACCCCGAAGCGAGATGACGTCATGCCCAACGCCTCGAACCCCGCCGTACTTGCCCTGATCGGCAACACCCCGATGGTGCAGGTGAGCCGCTTCGATACCGGCCCCTGCACACTGTTCCTCAAACTCGAATCACAGAACCCCGGCGGCTCGATCAAGGACCGCATCGGCCTGGCCATGATCGATGCCGCCGAGCGCGACGGGCGCCTGCGCCCCGGCGGCACCATCGTCGAGGCCACCGCCGGCAACACCGGCCTGGGCCTGGCGCTGGTCGGGCGGGCGAAGGGCTACCGGGTGGTGCTGGTGGTGCCCGACAAGATGTCCACCGAGAAGGTGCTGCACCTCAAGGCCATGGGCGCCGAGGTGCACATCACCCGCTCCGACGTCGGCAAGGGCCACCCCGACTATTACCAGGACGTGGCCGCACGGCTGGCGGCGGACATCCCCGATGCGTTCTTCGCCGACCAGTTCAACAACCCCGCCAACCCGCTGGCCCACGAGACCAGCACCGCCCCGGAAATCTGGGCGCAGACCCAGCACGATGTGGACGCCATCGTGGTCGGCGTGGGCTCGGCCGGCACCCTTACCGGGCTGACCCGTTTCTTCAAGCGCGTGCAGCCGGGCCTGGCCATGGTGCTGGCCGACCCGGTGGGCTCGGTGATGGCCGAGTACAGCCGCAGCGGCACCCTGATCACGCCTGGGGCGTGGGCGGTAGAAGGCATCGGCGAGGACTTCGTGCCCTCGATCGCCGACCTCTCCAGCGTGCGCCAGGCCTACTCGATCAGCGACGAAGAAAGCTTCGAGCATGCGCGTCAGCTGCTGCGCGCCGAAGGCATTCCGGGCGGCTCCTCCACCGGCACCCTGCTGGCCGCCGCGCTGCGCTACTGCCGCGAGCAGACCGAACCCAAGCGGGTGGTCAGCTTTGTGTGCGACACCGGCACGCGCTACCTGTCCAAGGTCTACAACGACCAGTGGATGACCGACCAGGGCCTGCTGCAGCGCACCCGCTACGGCGACCTGCGCGACCTCATCGCGCGCCGCTTCGAGGATGGCCGGGTGATCAGCGTGCGCCCCGACGACACCCTGCTCACTGCCTTCCAGCGCATGCGCCTGGCCGACGTGTCGCAATTGCCGGTGCTGGTCGACGGCCAGCGCCTGGTGGGCGTGATCGATGAATCCGACATCCTGCTGGGCATGCATGAAGACCCGTCGCACTTCTCCCTGAGCGTGGCCAGCGCCATGACCGACCAGCTGGAAACCCTGCCGCCGTCTGCCAGCCTGGCGGCGCTGCAGGCCGAACTGGACCGTGGCCTGGTGGCGATCATTGCCGACGCCTCGGGCTTTCACGGCCTGATCACCCGTGTCGATATGCTTAACCACTTGCGCAGAGCACTCCCATGACCCAGCACGACAAGACCGCCTTCGCCACCCGCGTGATCCATGCAGGGCAATCGCCCGACCCGTCCACCGGCGCGCTGATGCCGCCGATCTATGCCAACTCCACCTACATCCAGCAGAGCCCCGGCGTGCACAAGGGCCTGGACTACGGGCGCTCGCACAACCCCACGCGCTGGGCACTGGAGCGCTGCGTGGCCGATCTGGAGGGCGGCACCCAGGCGTTCGCCTTCGCCTCCGGGCTGGCGGCGATCTCGGCGGTGCTCGAACTGCTGGATGCCGGCTCCCACATCGTTTCGGGCAATGACCTGTACGGCGGCACCTTCCGCCTGTTCGAACGGGTGCGTCGACGCAGCGCCGGGCACCGCTTCAGCTTCGTCGACCTGTCCGACCTTGCCGCGTTCGAGGCAGCGTTGCAGGACGACACGCGCATGGTGTGCATCGAAACCCCGAGCAACCCGCTGCTGCGCCTGAGCGACCTGGCGGCCATCGCACGCCTCTGCCGCGCACGCGGCATCCTCTGCGTGGCCGACAACACCTTTGCCAGCCCATGGATCCAGCGCCCGCTGGAACTGGGTTTCGACATCGTGGTGCACTCGAGCACCAAGTACCTCAACGGGCATTCGGACGTGATCGGCGGCATTGCCGTGGTGGGTGACAACGCCGAGCTGGCCGAGCGCCTGGGCTTCATACAGAACGCGGTGGGCGCCATCGCCGGCCCGTTCGATGCCTTCCTCACCTTGCGCGGGGTCAAGACCCTGGCCCTGCGCATGGAGCGCCACTGCAGCAATGCCCTGGCACTGGCGCAGTGGCTCGAACAGCAACCGCAGGTGGCGCGTGTGTACTACCCCGGCTTGCCCTCGCACCCGCAGCACGCCCTGGCGCGCCAGCAGATGCACGGTTTTGGCGGGATGATCTCGCTCGACCTGGCTACCGACCTGGCCGGTGCCCGACGCTTCCTGGAGCAGGTACAGATCTTTGCCCTGGCCGAAAGCCTGGGCGGTGTGGAAAGCCTGATCGAGCACCCGGCGATCATGACCCATGCCACCATCCCCGAGCAGACGCGCGCGCAACTGGGCATTGGCGACGCCCTGGTGCGCCTGTCGGTAGGCGTGGAAGACCTCGATGACCTGCGCGCAGACCTGGCCCAGGCACTCGCACGTATCTGACCCCCATCAGCGCAAGCCAGCCCCTTGCTTGCGCTGATTGCTCAATGCCCGCCGGCTGAATATACTTGATAACTATTCTCATTCGGTACGGGCGCCACACGATGACCTCCCCTCCTTGCGGCTACCGTACCAACGTGGCCAGCCTCTACAGCGACAATCACGGCTGGATCCAGCAGTGGCTGGCGCGGCGTCTGGGCAACGTGCACGATGCCGCAGAGCTGGCCCACGACGTATTCCTGCGCCTGCTCGCGCAACCGCGCGAGTTCAGTAGCGACGGGCATGCGCGGGCCTACCTGAGTACGGTGTCCAAACACCTGTATGTGGATTTCCAGCGCCGCAAGCAGGTCGAGCGTGCATGGCAGCAGACGCTGGCCAACCAGCCGCAACGCATCGCCCCCTCCGAAGAGCACCAGGCGTTGATCCTGGAGACCCTGGGCCAATTGCAGGCCATGCTCGAACGCTTGCCGGCACCTGTGGCCGAAGCCTTTTGCCTGGCGCAACTGCAGGGCCTGAACTATCGCCAGATCGCCACGCAGCTGGGTGTAAGCGAACGCACGGTCACCAAGTACATGGCCCAGGCCATGCTCCAATGCCTGCTGCTGGAAGTGGAGCTGGACGGGGCCTTGCTGTGAGCGCGGCCCTGGACTCTGCCACCCTGGAGCAGGCCGCCGACTGGTTCGCACGCCTGCGCGCCGCGCCAGCCGATGCGGCCTTGCGGGGCCAGTGGCAACAGTGGCTGGAACAACAGGAACAGCATCGTATCGCCTGGACCTACGTGGAGCGCATCAGCCAGCGCTTCGACAGCCTGCAACCGCAAGCCGGGGCGGCGCATCAGACGCTCGCCAGCCTGCGGCGTGCGCAACGCTCCCGCCGCCAGGTGCTAAGCAGCCTGTGCGTGCTCAGCGGTGGGGCGACGCTGGGCTGGCTGGGCTGGCGACGCCACTGGGTGGACGACCTGCAAGCGCTCACTGCCGGCACCACCACCGCAGTGGGCGAGGTACGTCGCCAGGTGCTGGCCGACGGCACCCTCCTGTGGCTCAACAGCGCCACCGCCCTGGATGTACAACTGGACGGGCAGCGCCGGCTGCTGACCCTGTACAGCGGTGAAGTGCTGATCGAGACCGCCGCTGAGGCGCGGCCCTTCCAGGTGCAGACCCGGGCCGGCAGCCTGGTGCCCCTGGGTACGCGCTTCAGTGTGCGCCAGCAGGGCGCCCGCACCCTGCTCAACGTGTACGACGGCGCGGTACGCGCCACCTGTGCCGCCAGCGCAATACAGCGGGTGGCCAATGCGGGGCAGGGCCTGGGCTTCGATGCCAGCACCATGGCCGCCACCACGCCAGCCTGCGCCCAACGCCAGGCCTGGAGCCAAGGCCTGCTGGTGGCGCAGGACATGCCACTGGGGGATTTCATTGCAGAGCTGGCCGACCATCGGCGCGGGCACCTGGCGGTGAACCCGCTGATCGCATCGTTAAGGGTCATGGGCACCTACCCGCTCAACGATACCGACCAGGTGCTTGCCATGCTCGAAAGCGCCTTGCCGGTGCGAGTGTCACGACGCTTCGACTGGTGGGTGACCCTGGAGCCTGCCGAAAAATAAAAAGCGTCAGGTGCTTCCGGTTTTTGCGGCTCATTCGAATTAGAGGAGAACACCCTTTCACCCCTGCGCGCCCGAAGGATTCTGCATGCCACTCGCCTCTGCCCCTGCCCTGTTGAAACGCCCCCTGGCCCTGCTCATTGCACTCGCCAGCGGCGCCGCCACCGCCGCGCCACTGGACATCCCCGCCGGCCCCCTGGCCAGCCAGTTGAACCAGCTGGCAAGCCAGGCCGGTATCTACCTGGCCAGCGACGCCGCCCTGACCGCCGGCAAACAGAGCCGGCCCGTGACCGGTGCAAGTACCCCTGAGCAGGCCCTGCACGGCATGCTTGCCGGCACGGGCCTGAGCGTGGTGCGCACTGGCGAAAACCGCTACCAGCTGATCACCGCCCCCACCGGCAACGCCGTGGAACTGGGCGCCACCAGCATCAACGGCGCAGGCCTGGGCGAGACCACCGAGAACACCGGCGCCTACACCACCGGCCAGACCCGCACCGCAACCAAGCTCGGCCTGTCATTGCGCCAAACCCCGCAGTCGGTCACCGTGATCCCGCGCCAGGTACTGGACGACCACAAGCTTGCCTCGCTCGACGATGTGGTCAAGTTCACCCCCGGCCTGTCGAGCAACCACCGCGACAGCGACCGCTATACCTTCTACTCGCGCGGTTTCCAGATCCAGAACATACAGTACGACGGCATCCCGACCCAGGTGGCCAACGAGTCGCAGCAATTCACCAGCACCCTGTCGGACATGGCGATCTACGACCGTGTCGAAGTGGTGCGCGGTGCCACCGGCCTGCTCAGCGGTGCGGGCTCGCCCTCGGCCACCCTGAACCTGGTGCGCAAGCGGCCCACGGCCGACTTCCAGGGCTACGTCTCGGGAGAAGCCGGGGCCTGGGACCGCTACCGGGGCGAATTCGACGTCGCCGGCCCGCTGACCGACTCGGGTGCGGTGCGCGGCCGCCTGGTCAGCGCCTATGAAACCGCCAACTCGTTCGTCGACTGGTACAAGACCGACAAGCGCGTGATCTACGGCGCACTGGATTTCGACCTGAGCGAAAGCACCCTGCTGCGCGTGAGCCTGGACTACCAGAACAACAACTCCGACGGGGTCAGCTTCGGGCACATTCCGCTGTTCAACAACAATGGCAGCGCGACGAACTTTTCCCGCTCGTTCAACCCCGGAGCCCGCTGGAGCTACCTGGACAACACCCAGTACAACTTCACCAGCGTGCTGGAGCAGAAACTCGCCAACGACTGGAGCCTCAAGGCGTCCTACAGCCACCAGTACGCCTACCGCCGCGGCGTGACCGGTTCGGCCAGTGCCGGGGCGCCCGACCCGCAGACCGGCGCTGGCGTGTCGATGTACATCAACCGCCTGGACAGCTACCAGACCCAGGACAACGCCGATCTGTACGCCAGCGGCCCGTTCGAGCTGGGTGGGCGCGAGCATGAACTGGTGGTGGGTGCCAACATCGCCTACACCCACCTCAACTACCCGACCTATCAACGTGCCAACCCGGCGGTCGACGATATCAACCAGTGGGATGGCAACCCGGGCGGCAAGCCGCACCTGTCCAAGACCGAAGAAAGCCTGACCCGCCTGAGCCAGTCGGGCACCTACACGGCCCTGCGCCTCAAACCCTATGACCCGCTGTCGATCATCCTCGGCACCCGGGTCAGTTGGTGGGATCAGAAAGACGACAGCAGCGACGAACTGACCGGCGCCAGCACCAGCCGCGACCGTACCAGAAAATCCGGCGTGGTCACCCCGTATGCCGGTGTGGTGCTGGACCTGAACGACACCTTCTCGGTGTACGCCAGCTACACCAACATCTTCCAGCCGCAGACCTACTACAAGACTGCCAGCAACACCTCGCTGGAGCCGCTGCAAGGCGACAACTACGAACTGGGCATCAAGGGCGAGTTCTACGACGGTGCGCTGAATGCGAGCCTGGCGCTGTTCGAAGTGCAGCAGAAGAACACCCCGCAGTACGTTGGCGAGTCGCCCCAAGGGCGCGAAATCTACCGGGCCATTGCCGGTACCACCACGCGCGGCATCGAAACCGAAGTGTCCGGCGAAGTGCTGCCGGGCTGGAACATCATCGGCGGCTATACCTACCGTGAATCCCACGACAAGGACGGCAATCGGGTCGAAACCAACCAGCCGATGAACCTGTTCAAGCTCGGCACCACCTACCGCCTGCCGGGGCAGCTGAACCGCCTGACCGTGGGCGGCAACCTGGTCTGGCAGAGCGACATCTACGCGGTCAACGGCACCTACGGCACCAAGGCACACCAGGGTGACTACGGGGTGGTCGGGTTGCTGGCCAACTATGCGGTGGATGAACACCTCACGGTCGGCCTGAACCTCAACAACCTGTTCGACACCCATTACTACGACGGCCTGGGCACCTTCAACTCAGGCTCCTACGGCGAACCGCGCAATGCCATGGTGAATGCCAAGTGGACGTTCTGAGGCTGCATCAAGTGCGAACGTAGCGCTGCGCCAGCAACTGCAGCAGCTGATCGTCGGCACCCGCCGCACCGATCACCTGCAGCCCCACCGGCATGCCCCGCACCTGCCCTGCCGGCAGGCTGATGGCTGGCAGGCCGGTGAGGTTCCAGGCACTGGTGTAACTGAGCACTGCAGCACGCACGTCGATACGTTGCTCACCCACCTGTACCTCGCGTGCATCCACCGGCGTCGCGGTGATCGGCACGCTGGCCGAGACCAGGAAGTCATAACGCTCGAACAGCCGCGCCATCGCCGCCTTGAGCCGAGCCTGGCCGGCCTGGGCGCGAATGTACTGCCAGCCCCTGACCTCGCGTGACAGCTCAAGGCGTTCGCGCACCTCCTGCTCGAACAGCTGCGGCGCCGTCTGCATGCGCTCGGCATGCACGTCGTAGGCCTCGGCGCGCTGCAGGGTGAGCAAGGTGTCCTTGAGCTGCGCCACCAACGGCTCCAGCTCGCCGGTCTGCTCCAGTGCATCGCCAAACAGCTGCTGCGCAGCCTGGTACACCTGCCCCTGAACGTCGGCGTCCAATGGCCCGAAAGTGCCCGGCTCGATCCAGCCTACACGCAGCGGGCGACGCAGCGTGGCCGGCGCGCAGGTACGCGCGGCGATCACTTCGAACACTACCCGGGCATCGTCCACATGGTTGGCAATCGGGCCCACGTGGTCGAGGCTCGACGACAGCGGGAACACCCCGTCCAGCGGCACGGCAGCGAACGACGGCTTGAAGCCGACCGCGCCGCACAACGCCGCCGGAATGCGGATCGAGCCGCCGGTGTCGGTGCCCAGTGCCAGCGGCACCATGCCGCTGGCCACCGCCGCTGCACTGCCAGCGCTCGAACCGCCGGTGATGCAGCGCGCATCCCACGGGTTGCGCGCCGCGCCCTGCAGCGAGCGGTCGCCGGTGGGGCCATAGGCGAACTCGTGGGTCAGGGTCTTGCCCACGATTACCGCGCCGCCCTCGCGCAGGCGCTGCACGCACAGGGCGTCCTGCGTGGGGCGAAAGCCTTCGAAGTGCGCCGAACCATAGGTGGTCACGTGGTCGAAGGTGTCGATGTTGTCCTTGATCGCTACCGGTATGCCGTGCAGCGGGCCCAGGTCCAGGCCCTGGGCAAACAGTTCGTCGGCCTTGCGCGCCTGCGCCAGCGACACTTCGGCATCCACGGCGACAAAGGCATTCAGTGCCGGGTTCAGGCGCTCGATGCTGTCGAGCGCGGCCTGGGTCAGCTCGACACTCGTCAGGCTGCCGGCGCGCAGGCGCCGCGCCAGGTCGCCGACCGACAGGCCAAAAAAGTATCCAGTGTGGGTTGGCTTGGCCAGGTTCATACAGGCAACTCCATCAAACCGTTGCAGGTGTAGGGGAAGGGACAACCTGCCGGCTGCCGGGGCGCACCATCAGCATCGCGCTCATGCCCAGGGCCGTGGCCACGGCGGCGGCCACGAACATCGACGAGTAGCCATAGCGCACGGTCAGGTAGCCGGTGAGCATCGGCGCGATGAACGAGGCGGTGTTGGCGATGAAGTGGGTCATGCCGCTGTAGGCACCGACGCGGTTGGATGGCGCGGTGTCGATCACCACCGCCCAGTAGACCGAGTTGGGCAGCGCGTTGAGGGCGTTGGCCAGGGTCATCAGGGCGATCACGCCCCATACGGTCTGGGCCTGCGACACCAGCATGAAGCACAGCGTGGTCAGCAGCAGGCAGGTTGCGGCCAGCCAGCTGCGCGCCACCTTCAGGTTGCCGGTGCGACGCAGCAGCAGGTCGGAGATCTTGCCGCCCAGCAGCACGGTGAAGCAGGCGCCGGTCCACGGGATCATGCCCATGTACCACAGCGACGACAGGTTGTAGTGGAACTCGTCCTGCAGGTACTTGGGGGTCCAGGTCAGCAGCAGGAAGGTGACGTACACGAACGAGAAGTAGCCCACCGCATTGAGCAGCAGGTCCTTGTTCTTGAAGAAGTGCCAGATCGGCGCAACGCTGGTGGTCGGGGTGCTGGCGTTGGCGGCAGCGGCGCGCTCCTGGCGCAGGAACTCGCGCTCGGCCTCGGACACCCGCGGGTTTTCATCCGGGGTGTTGGTGAAGCGGGTCATGAAGAAGATCAGCAGCGCCAGGCTGACCACGCCCAGTACCACGAACATGCTGCGCCAGTCGCCGGTCAGGGTCTGCAGGCCGACCGCCACCGGGGCGGTGAGCAAGGCGCCCAGCGGTGTGCTGAGCAGGCCCACCGAGACCACGAAGCCGCGTTCCTTGGGCGTGGCCCAGTTGGCCACGCTCTTGTTGATCACCGAGTACGCCGGGCCTTCGGCAAAGCCGAACAGCACGCGGATGGTGGCAAAGCCGGCCATGGCCGAACCGCCCATGAAGGCCAGGCCCATGTCGCCGGCAAAGGCGGTGGCGATCTCGAAGATCGACCAGGTGCCGCCGGCGATCAGCCATACGCGCTTGGCGCCGAAACGGTCGGCCAGGATGCCGCCGATCAACGCACCGACGATGTAGCCGTAACCGAAATAGCCCAGCACGTTGCCCCAGTCGGCCTTGTCGAAACCGTACTCGGGGAGAATGCTGGCCGAGGCATACGAAATGGCACCACGATCGATGTAGTTGAGCAGCGCCATCAGCATGATCAGGAAGAAAATCTGGTAGCGAAAGCGCGGAACGGGTGGGTTGTTCATAGGGATCTGACTCTTCAAGTGATGGCAGAAGTCAAAAATGCGGCCGCGTCCGGCGTATTTTTATTGTGTTGCCCAAACGTTTGGGTTGAGCGAATGTATTCACACAAAAACATTTAGTCAATCGTTTGGGTAAAGGTTGTTTGCCGAGACAAGCCGTCGATTGGGTTAGAATCGCGCCCCGAAATCAGCCACGGTTGGAAGCCCCTCGAACATGCCCACTCCATCACGCCCTGCCACCTTGAAGTCCATGGCAACCGCCCTCGGGGTGCACGTTTCCACCGTGTCGCGGGTGCTCAATGGCGACCCTGCCGGGGTCGAGCGCGCGGCATCGGCCGAGGTGGTGGCGCGTATTCGCGCGTTGGCGAAAGAGCTGGATTATCGGCCGAACACGCAGGCATCCAACCTGAAGTTGCGCAAAAGCCAGGAGATCTGCGTGCTCATGCCGCGCCTTACCGACCTGGTGATGGCGACCATCTACGACAGCATCGACGCCGCCGCCGAACAGGCTGGCTACCTGACCTTCGTGTCCAATACCGACGATCAGCAACCCCGCCAGCTGGCGCGGGCCGAGCATGCCCTGCGCCGCTCGGTGGCGGGGTTGATCGTGGGCGACTCGCACGTGGGCGAGCAGCAGCCACTGCTGGAGCTGCTGGGGCGCAAGCACATCCCCTACGTGCTGGTCAGCCGGCAGATTGCCGGGCACCTCACGGCGGGCAGCGATGACGAGTTGGGCGGCTGGCTGGCGGCCGAGCACCTGTACCGCCTGGGCTGTCGCGACGTGGCGATCCTGGCGGGCGAGCGGCACGCCTCCACCGGTGCCGACCGCACCCGCGGCTTTACCCGGTACTACCGCGAACAGGGCATTACCCTGCGCCCGGAGTGGACGCTCAATGGCCCGTTCGACAGCCTCACCGGGCACAAGCAGGGCGAGTACCTGCTGGGGTTGAACCCGCGCCCCCAGGCGTTTTTCGCGGTGAACGACTTTCTGGCCATCGGCCTGATGGGCGCCGCGCGGGACAAGGGCCTGGAGCCGGGCAAGGACATCGCCGTGGTGGGCTTCAACGACACACCATTGGCCAACGAACTGATCGTGCCGCTGACCAGCGTGCGCCTGCCGCTGGCCGAGATGGGTCGGCATGCGGTGGAGTTGCTGCTCAAGCGCATCAAGGGTGAAGCGGTGGAGTCGATCATTCTGGCGCCGCAGTTGCAGGTGCGGGCGAGCTCGGGATTGCGGGTGGCTGGCTGAAGAACGGCTGGCAAAGAGGCCCGCACGCCCACCAATTGCATCGCGCCCTGCTCCCCGCATAGAATGCGAACGATTCACAATCACTTCTTGCGCGCAGGCCCCGACCGACGATGCCCACCAGCGACACGCTCCCTCCGTCCGAGGTCGACCTGCTCTACCGTACCCACCACTCCTGGCTCAACACCTGGCTGCAGCGCCGCGTTGGCTGTCACGCCCACGCCGCCGACCTGGCCCAGGATACCTTCGTGCGCCTGCTCAAGGCTCGCCACGCGCACCCGCTCAAGCAGCCGCGTGCCTACCTGAGCAGCATCGCCCGCGGCCTGATGATCGACCAGTTCCGCCGCCGCGCGCTGGAACAGGCCTACCTCGAAAGCCTGGCCCACCTGCCCGCCGCGCACGCGCCCAGCGAAGAACAGCGCTGGATGATCCTCGATACCCTGCAACGCCTCGACCGCCTGCTGATGCAGCTCAAGCCACGGGTGCGCCAGGTGTTTCTGCACGCGCAACTGGACGACATGAGCTGCCCGAAAATCGCCGAACAGCTGGGTGTGTCCCGCGCCACGGTGGAGCGCGACCTGGCCAAGGCCATGGGCGTCTGCTATCGGTTGCGCCATGCCCGGGGCTGAGCCAGCACCGGGCCAGGCCCACGTCGACCAGGCCATCGAATGGCTGGTGCAACTGCGCTACAACACGCCCACCGTACAGGCCGAACAGGCCTTTGGTCGCTGGCTCGACCAGCACCCGCACAACGCCCTGGCCTGGGCCCAGGTCCAGGCCATGAGCGAGGAATTCAGCAGCCTGCCCCGCGAGCTCAGTCGGCGCACCCTGGAGGGCACGCAGCGACGCAGCATCGGCCGGCGCGACAGCCTCAAGCTGCTGGGCCTGCTCGGCGCCGCCGGCACCCTGGGCTGGGTCGGTCGCGATCCGCTCGGGCTGCCCACCCTGCTGGCCGACAAGCACACCGCCACCGGTGAGCGGCGCACCTTCCACAACAACGACGGCAGCGTGATCCAGCTCAACACCGCCAGCGCCATCGACCTGCGCTTCGCGGCCGACCTGCGCGCGCTGAGCCTGATCCAGGGCGAGGTGTCCATCGATACCGGCAACGACCCACGCCCACTGCGCGTGACCACCCGTGACGGTGTACTGCAAACGCAAGGCTCGCAATTGCTGGTACGCGAACGTACCGACGGCACCCTGCTGGCGGTGCGCCAGGGCAGTGTGACGCTGTACCCCGGCAACGGCACCGCGCCGCGCATCGCCCGCCCCGGCGAGCAACTGCTGTTCAGCGCCAGCGGCCAGGTCGGCCCGGCCGTGACTCACGCCGACCCGTGGGGCTGGCGCGAAGGCGTGCTCAGCGTGCAGCGGATGCCCCTGGGCGAGTTCATCGCCGAGCTGTCGCGCTACCGCCCCGGCGTGCTGCGCTGCGCCGAGGCGGTGGCCGGGTTGAAGGTGTTCGGCACCTATCAGCTGGCCGACACCGACCAGATCCTGGCGCTGGTGGCCGAGGCACTGCCGATTCGCATCGACTACCGCACCCGCTACTGGGTCAGTGTCAGCCCGGCTTGAATCTGTTTGAAAAATAAATGAGGTGGTTTCTCATTCAGCTTCGGCCTGTAGGGATAAAGGCGAAACGTCTGTCTCTTCTCAGGAGCCCCGAATGATCCACCCCAGTGTTGCCCGCCCCGATCCCCTTCAGCGCGCCGTGCGTGGCGCCTTGCTCGGCCTGGCCCTGAGCGCCGCCGCTGCGCCGTTGCTGGGCGCTGCCGCACCTGCGGCCACCCAGCAGGTGCAACGCTGGAACATTCCCGCAGGGCCCCTGGACGCAGCGCTTGAGCAGATGGCCCGCCAGGGTGGGCTGAACCTGTCGTATGACGCCGCCAGCCTGCAGGGCAAGACCACCGCCGGCGTGTCCGGCAGCCACGACAACGCCCAGGCCCTGGCGCTGCTGTTGCAGGGCAGCGGCGTGCAGGTGCAGCAGAAGTCGGCCAACAGCTTCCTGCTGCTGCCGGCGGTGGACATCGGCGACGCCCTGGAGCTGGGTGCCACCAGCATCTCCAGCGACCGCCTGGGCGAAACCACCGAGCACAGCGGCTCGTACACCACCGGTGCGGTGACCATCGGCAAGATGCCCCAGACCCTGCGCCACACGCCGCAATCGGTGTCGGTGCTGACCCGCCAGCGCCTGGACGACCAGAACATCACCAACCTCACCACCCTGATGGAGCAGACCCCGGGTGTGGTGGTCGACTACGTCGACAGCGAGCGCGTCACCTACTACTCGCGCGGCTACCAGATCGACGCCATCCAGTATGACGGCGCCACCGTGGTGCAAGGCAGTGGCGGCGGCTCGTTCATCCAGAGTGACTCGGCGATCATCGACCGCGCCGAGATCCTGCGCGGCGCCACCGGCATGCTGCGCGGCGCGGGCAACCCCTCGGGCACCGTCAACCTGGTGCGCAAGCGCCCTACCCGGGACTTCCAGGCCTCGGCCAGCGTCACCGCCGGCTCCTGGGATGCGCAGCGCTACGTGGCCGACCTGTCGGGCGCGTTGACCGACAACGGCGCGATCCGAGGCCGCATGATCGCCGTGCACGATGACAAGGACTCGTTCCAGGACAGCCGCATGGAGCGCAAGAACGTGTTCTACGGCGTGCTGGCCGCCGACCTGGGCGAACGCACCACACTCACCGGTGGCATCGAATACACCGAGCTGGAGGCCACCGGCTCGTGGGGCGGCCTGCCGGCCAACTTCGATGGCTCGCCGCTGAAGCTCTCGCGCAGCACCTACCTGGGCGCCGACTGGAACCGCTGGAACCGCAGCAACCTGCAGACCTTCGCCGAACTCGAACATGTGTTCGACAACGACTGGACGCTCAAGGTATCGGGCACCCGCACGCAGTTTCGCCTCGACGACCACGGCTTCAAGCAGACCTACTTCACCCGCGCCAGCACCACCAACCCCTACCTGATGAACTACCAGGTGACCGAGGGCGACGGCGGCGAAAGCGAGCAGACCAACCTCAGCGCCACCCTCAACGGCCCCTTCCAGCTGCTGGGCCGCGAGCACGAACTGATGGTGGGCGTGGAGCGCATCCGCAACGACTCCACTGCCTCGGCCACCAACTTCACGGCCTCCGGGGTGTTCGACATTCGCGAATGGGACCCCAAGACCAGCCTGCCCGAGCCGTCGATCAACATCAGCGCAAAGCCGGTGATGACCCGCACCACCCAGCAGGCGGCGCACGCCACCTGGCGCATCTCGCTGGCCGACCCGTTGACCGCGGTGATCGGCGCGCGCATCAACTGGTACGACTACGAGCAGGAAAACAACCTCAAGACCTCAGGCAAGTACAGCGTCGACCGCGAGATCGTGCCGTATGCGGCGCTGATCTACGACCTGAACAACAACCTGAGCCTGTACGGCAGCTACACCGAGATCTTCAACCCGCAAAGCGCCACCGATGCGTCCAACGCGGTGCTCGACCCGGTCACTGGCGAAGCCTACGAGCTGGGCATAAAGGGCGAGTTCTACGATGGCAGGCTCAACACCTCGCTGGCGGTGTTCCGCATCTACCAGGTGGGCAACGCCCTGGATGACCTGGGCAGCCCCGACCCGTGCCTGCCCAACTACACCAGCGGCCACTGCAAGGTGGCCGCCGGCAAGAACCGCAGCGAAGGGTTCGAACTGGAAGTGACCGGCGAAGTGCTGCCCGGCTGGCAGGTGTCGGGCGGCTACACCTACACCACCACCGAGTACCTCAAGGACACCCTCAGCAACACCGGCAACGTGCTGCGCCCCACCGACCCCAAGCGCCAGTTGAAGCTGTTCACCAGCTACCGCCTGCCGGGGGCATACGACGCCTGGACCGTGGGTGGCGGGGTCAGTGCGCAAAGCGACATCTACTCGCGCAACGGCAATGCCGTGGCCTCGCAAAGCGGCTATGCGGTGTACAGCGCGCTGCTGGGCTACCGCTTCAACCAGCACTATTCGCTGCAGCTCAACGCCAACAACCTGTTCGACAAGCACTACTACAAGAAGGTAGGCGCCACGGCCACGGGGTACTACTACGGCGACCCGCGCAACGTCTCGCTGACCCTGCGCGCAAGCTTCTGAGGCCGGCCGCTACTGCGCGGTGCGGGCCGCATAGGCCTTGCGCCGCGAGCTGCGGGCAAAGCACACGAACAGCGCGGCCATCGCCGCCAGTGCCATCGGCAGGCCATGGGGGGCGACGTCCATGGCCGCGCCACTGACCAGCGGCCCCACCAGGCTGCCCACACCCCACAACAGGCCGACGCTGGCATTGGCCGTGACCAGGTCCTGGCCCTTGAACTGCTGGCCGATCAGCACCAGCGCCAGCGTATACACCCCGCCCGCCACCGCCCCCAACAGCACCAGCGCCGGCCACAGCAGCCACTGCACCTGGATAAGCCACGGCAGCGCCAGGCCGATCAGCATCGCCACCACGCCGCACACCAGGTGTACCGTGGTGCGCTCGCAGCGGTCGGCCAGCCAGCCCAGCGGCAACTGGAACAGCATGTCGCCGGTCAGGATCACCGTGACCATCAGCGCTGCCACGCCCACCGCATAGGCGTGGTTGGTGGCGTACACCGGCAGCAGCGAGAGAATCACCGCATCGAAGAACGAGAAGAACAGCACGCCCATGCACAGGGCCGGCGCCACACGAAAGAAGCCGCCCAGCGTAAAGCTCTTCTCGCCGTCGTCACCGTGCTCCACATAGTCGTTGGGCACTGTCCACACGATGCTCGCCAGGGCCAGGGCATAGCAGCCGCTGACCACGATGATCACCCAAGGGCTATGGGTGCCGAACAGCGCAAGCATGGTCGGGCCGAGCATCTGGCAACCGGTGAAGGCGGTGGCGTACAGCGCCATGACCTTGCCGCGGTTGTGCTCTTCGCTCAGTTCGTTGACCCAGGATTCGCCCAGGATGATCGCGATCCCCATGCCCACGCCCATGCCCAGGCGCAGCAGGCCGAGCAGCCAGGTGGAGTCGAACGCCCACTCGATCAGCCCCACGCTCAGGGCGCACAGGCCGAAGCTGAGCAGGTAGATGGTGCGCCGGGTGAGGTGGCGGCAGCAGGCGTCCACCAGGAACGCCGAGAGCATCATGCCGGCAGCGGGCGCGGCCGACAGGATGCCGATGTGCAGGGTGCTGGCCCCGGCATCGAGCAGGCGCAGGGAAACCAGTGGCAGGGTGGCGCCCAGGCTCAACCCTACGATCGAAACGGCGAACAGAAGGCCCGCCAGCAAACGCGTGTTCATCTACAACTCCGAAACCCGCCGACGCGCACATGCGCGCAGGCATCAACATGACTGTGTTCTGAAAGCGACGGTCAGTTCAGGCGCGCGGAGGAGAAAAGGTGAAGGCGAACAGGACGCTGCGCCGACGCTTGAGCACCGTATCGCACGGCCAGTCGCACAGCAGGGCCTGGACTACCGGCGGCTTTGCTGCGCAAGGACGGGAGAAACGTTTCATGGGTCGACTACAGGAAAAGGAAGGCCGGCACTCTAGGTGAAACCCCGGCCAGGCGTCAATCGCATCGACGCCTGGCCGGCGCGCTGTCAGCGCTTGCGCGTGGACGGCAGCAGAATCGCCAGCAGCCCGAACAGCGGCAGGTACGAGCACAACGTGTACACGTACTCGATGCCGTGAATGTCTGCCAGGTAGCCCAGCAGCGCCGCGCCGATACCGCCAAAGCCGAACATCAGGCCGAAGAAGATCCCCGCGATCATGCCCACGTTGCCCGGCACCAGCTCCTGCGCGTACACCACGATGGCCGAGAACGCCGAAGCCAGGATGAAGCCGATGATCACGCTGAGCACGCTGGTCCAGAACAGGTCGGCATACGGCAGCGCCAGGGTGAACGGCGCCACGCCCAGAATCGAGAACCAGATCACCGCCTTGCGCCCGATGCGGTCGCCGATCGGCCCGCCGAAGAAGGTCCCGGCAGCCACCGCCCCCAGGAACAGGAACAGGTACAGCTGCGAACTGGCCACCGACAGGTCGAACTTCTCGATCAGGTAGAAGGTGAAGTAGCTGGTCAGGCTGGCCATGTAGAAGTACTTGGAGAACACCAGCAGGCCCAGCACCACCAGCGCGCCGATCACCCGGTTGCGGCTCAGGCCGTGGGTGGCGGCCTGGCCGGCCTTGGCCTTGAACAGCGCCAGGTGGCCGCGGTACCAGCGGCTCAGGCCGTAGGTGACGATCACTGCAAACAGCGCGAACAGGCCGAACCACACCACGTTGCCCTGGCCGAACGGGATGATGATGGCGGCGGCCAGCAGCGGCCCGAAAGCCGAGCCGGCATTGCCGCCGACCTGGAAGGTCGACTGCGCCAGGCCGAAGCGCCCGCCCGAGGCCAGGCGCGCGATGCGCGAGGTTTCCGGGTGGAAGGTCGAGGAGCCGATGCCCACCAGTGCCGCAGCCAGCAGAATCATCGGGAAGCTGCCGACATACGCCAGCATCACGATGCCCACCAGGGTGCACAGGGTGCCCAGGGGCAGCAGGTTGGGCATCGGCTTGCGGTCGGTATAGAACCCGACGGCCGGTTGCAGCAGCGAGGCGGTGATCTGGAAGGTCAGGGTAATCAGCCCCACCTGGGTGAAGCTCAGCCCGTAGTTGGCCTTGAGCAGCGGGTAGATCGACGGCAGCACCGCCTGGATGAGGTCGTTGATCAGGTGCGCCAGCGCACAGGCAGCGATGATTCGCATCACCAGCGGGCTGCTCTGGCTGGGCGCGCCGGTGCTGGCGTGCGTACTTGACGGGGCGGTGCTCAAGGCCATGGGAAAACGTCCATCGGGTGGTCGGGATCCAATTATCCAGAATTCGTTAGCAAGCGCACTATTCTTTTCAGTGAGTGAGTGGGCTACTTGTTAATAATTCTCAGTAACGCTAGTCTGCGGCGCGACCTTTCGCCGGCAAGGCGCCCGCCCAGGCAACATCCACCCCGGTAAGACCATGCCCGACAATCAGGAAGACCGAAGCCTGACGCTGCTCTACCAGCGTCACCGCAACGAGCTGCTGGCCTTTCTCACCCGTCGGGTGCGCTGCCGGGAGACTGCGCGCGACCTCTTGCAGGACGCCTTCGTGCGCCTGATGCACAGCGAGCGCAGCGAGGTCGGCAACCTGCGCGCCTTCCTCTACCGCATCGCCAGCAACCTGAGCATCGACCACGCGCGCCGCAACCAGGTGCGCGGGGTCAGCGACGAGCAGGCCCTCGACCAGTTGCTCACCGACACCAGCCCCGAGCGCAGCGCCGTGGCCGGCAATACCCTCGACCATCTGGAGCGCCTGATCGACGGCCTGCCCTCGCCCACCCGGGAGGTGTTTCTGCTGGCCCGGGTCGAGCAAATGAGCTACAAGGACATCGCCGCACGCCTGGGCCTGGAGCCCCGCGCCGTGGAGCGCCACCTGAACAAAGCCCTGAGCCACTGCGCGGCCGCCGCCCTGCACGCGCGCCAGCCGAACGAAGCCGAATGACGCCCGATCACTCCCCCAGCGCTGAACGCGAACAGCAGGCCTTGCACTGGTTTACCCGGCGCCGTGCCGATGACCTCACGCCCACCGAACGCGACGCCTTCGACGCCTGGGTGCACGACGCACAGAACGCCGCCGCGCTGGCCGCCGTCGAACAGCTCTGGCAGACCCTGGAGCTGCCCGCCCACCGGGTGCGCAAGGCCGACCGGCACCGCGCCAAGAAAAGCCGTTGGCCGCTGTATGCGGCCGCCGCCAGCCTGCTGCTGGGCGCCGGCCTGAGCGGGTTGCTGGTGCCCTCGCTGCACACCCTGGGCAGCGACTACGCCACCGCCGCCGGCGAGCGCCGCGAGGTGCAACTGGCCGACGGTTCGCGCCTGCGCCTGGACAGCGCCAGCGCGGTGGACATCGACCTCGACGGCGACACCCGCACCGTGCGCCTGCGCCAGGGCCGGTTGTTCGCCGACGTGGTGCACGACGGCAGGCCCTTCGTGGTGGAGGTCGACCAGGCCCGGGTGCAGGTGCTGGGCACGCGCTTTTCGGTCAGCCGTGGCGAGCACGATGACGTGGTGCTGCTCAGCGGCAGCGTCGAGGTCAGCACCGCCAGCCAGCGCCAGCGCCTGAGCCCCGGCCAGCGCCTGACCCTGCACGGCGAACGGCTCGATGCGCCGCAGACGGTGGATGCCGAACGCCTGCTGGCCTGGCGCGACGGTCAGCTGCGGGTGCGCGATGTGCCGTTGCAGCAGGTGCTCGAACAGCTGGCCACCTACAAGGGCACCCGCCTGGTGCTGCTCAACGAGGCCGCCGGCCAGCGACGGGTCAGCGGCAGCTTCAACCTGGACCAGGCCGACAGCGCCCTCGATGCCCTGCTCAGCAGCCAGAAACTGCGTGCCGATGCCGTGTTGGGGCACTGGCTTATCGTGCGCTGAAAATATTTTGCCGACGGCGCGGTAATTCCCGTTTCTGCTGCGTCACACCCCCAACATAAGAAGCATTACCATTTGCACCTTCTTGGGGGAGGAACCATGCAGTACCCACGTGACGTCGCATTCACCCGTCGACCCTTGGCCAGCGCGATCCTGGCCGCCAGCCTGCTGGCGTTGCTGCCAGGCGCCGCCGTGCAGGCCGCCGAGGCCACTCAGGCCCAGACGCAACGCATCGATTTCCATATCTCGACGCAGTCGCTGGTCGATGCCATCGAGCTGTTCAGCGCGCAAAGCGGCTACCAGGTGATCTATGACGCCAACCAGGTAGCGGGCATCGTGTCCCCCGAGGTGCAGGGCCAGTACACCGCCGAACAGGCGCTGCGCACCCTCACCGGCAGCAGCGCACGGCTGAGCCAGCCCAACCCCAACAGCTTCCTGATCGAGCTGCCGGTGGATCTGGGCAGCGGCCTGCAACTGGATGCCGTGAGCATTTCGGGCAAGGCGCCAGGCTCGACCACCGAAGGCACCGGGCTGTACACCACCTACTCCTCCAGCAGTTCGACGCGCCTGAACCTCACGCCCAGGGAAACCCCGCAGGCGCTGACCGTGATGACCCGCCAGCGCCTGGACGACCAGCGCCTGAGCACCCTGACCGACACCCTGGAAGCCACCCCGGGCATCATCGTCACCCGTGACGGCCTGGGCGCCGAGAGCGACAGCTACTATTCGCGCGGCTTCGTGATCCAGAACTACGAAGTGGACGGCGTGCCTACCACCACGCGCATGGACAACTACACCCAGAGCATGGCGATGTACGACCGGGTGGAGATCGTGCGCGGCGCCAGCGGCCTGATCAGCGGCATGGGCAGCCCGTCGGCGACCATCAACCTGATCCGCAAGCGCCCCACCTACGAGGGCCAGGCCAGCATCACCGGCTCGGCCGGCACCTGGGACCGCTACGGCAGCGGCTTCGACGTGTCCGGCCCGCTGACCGAAAGCGGCAACGTGCGCGGCCGCCTGGTGGCCGACTACAAGACCGAAAAGGCCTGGGTCGACCGCTACAAGCAGGACACCCAGCTGCTGTACGGCATCACCGAATTCGACCTGAGCGAAGACACCCTGCTGACCCTGGGCTTGAGCTACCTGCGCACCGACGTCGACTCGCCGCTGCGCAGCGGCCTGCCCACCCGGTTCAGCAACGGTGAGCGCAGCAACCTCAGCCGCTCGATCAACAGCGCACCCACCTGGTCGTACAACGACCACGAACAGACCAGCTACTTCGCCTCGGTGGAGCAGCAACTGGGCAACGGCTGGAGCGGCAAGCTCGAGTACAGCCACTCGGAAAACAAGTTCGATGAGCTGTTCGGCTTCGTCATGGGCGATCTGAACCCGAACGGCAGCGGCATGAGCCAGCTGCCGGTGCGCTTCTCGGGCACCCCGCGCCAGGACAACCTGGACCTGTACGTGACCGGCCCGTTCAGCCTGTTCGAGCGCGAGCACGAACTGATTGGCGGCGTGACCCTGTCGCAGTTCAGCCAGAGCGTGCCCGAGTGGGGCGGCTGGCGCTACGACTACAACGCCACCCCGGGTGCGTCGATCGACAACATCTTCGACTGGGACGGCAAGCAGCCCAAGCCGGCGTTTACCGAAAGCGGCAAGTCGTCACAGGAAGAAAACCAGTACGCCGCCTACCTCACCACCCGCCTGCACCTGAGCGACGACCTGAACCTGATCCTGGGCAGCCGCCTGATCGACTGGGAGCGCAAGACCGAGGACCGCCCCTATGGCGCGGCCAGCAGCAACACCGACCGCAAGGAAACCGGCGTGTTCATCCCCTATGCCGGGGTGGTGTACGACCTGAACGACACCTGGTCGCTGTATGCCAGCTACACCAAGATCTTCAACCCGCAGGGGTCGTGGGTGCAGGACGCGCAATTCAAGCCCATCGACCCGATGCAGGGCATCGGCTACGAGATGGGCATCAAGGGCAGTCACTTCGACGGCAAGCTGAACTCCAGCGTGGCGGTGTTCAAGCTCGAACAGGACAACCTGGCGATCTGGCAGCACGACAACGTGTACGAGGCCAAGCAGGACACCACCTCCAAAGGCATCGAGATGGAGATCAACGGCGAACTGGCCGAGGGTTGGCAGGCGTCGGCGGGGTATGCCTATACCCTGACCACCGACAACCAGGACGAGCGCATCAACACCGTGCTGCCGCGTCACAGCCTCAAGACCTTCACCAGCTATCGCCTGCCCGGGGTGCTGGACAAGGTGACCGTGGGCGGTGGCGTGAACTGGCAGAGCAAGGTGGGCAACGACCTGCACACCTTCACCCAGGGTAGCTATGCCATCGCCAACCTGATGGCGCGCTACGACATCAACGAGCACCTGGAAGCCTCGGTGAACCTGAACAACCTGTTCGACCGCGAGTACTACAGCATGGCCGGCCTGTACGGCACCTACGGCGCACCACGCAACGTGATGACCAACTTCACCTACAGGTTCTGAGGGGTTTTTGGCTAAGCGGTTGATCGGGCGTTAAATTTTTTGAAATTGGGTGTTGACACAACATCGTTTCGAGCGAATAATGCGCGCCACTTGGCTACATAGCTCAGTTGGTTAGAGCATAGCATTCATAATGCTGGGGTCCGGGGTTCAAGTCCCTGTGTAGCCACCAAGTACTAAAAAGGGCTTACCGAAAGGTAGGCCCTTTTTTCATGCCTGAAGAAAAGTGCCGGCCGCTTCGCCGGCAAGGCCGGCCCCTGCACGCCCGCAGGAGCCGGCCTGATCCTTTCAGAGCGACCAGCGCAACGTCAGCATCGCATTGCGTGGGTCACCGTAGAAGTTGCCGCCATACACCGTGTTGGTGGCAATGCTCTGGTAGTACCTGGTGTCGAACACGTTGTTCACGTTCAGGCGCACGTCCAGGTGCTCGGAGGCCTTGTAGCTGAGCATCAGGTCGACCAAGGTGTAGGCATCCTGCTCGATGCGGTAGGTGCTGTCGGTGGCGTACCAGTTGTCACCCTTGTTGTAGATCGCATTCTGCCGGTACACCCCGCCGCCGACCTTCCAGCGCTCGAACTCGCCCGGCAGCTGGTAGGTGGTGAACGCCTTGAACACGTGCCGCGGGATGTCGGTGTCGAACAGCCGTCCCTCGTTGGCCGGGTCGCCGTCCTTCACGTACTTGACCTGAGCGAAGGTGTAGCCCGCGCCCAGTTCCCAGCCCGGCAGCACGGTGCCGTTCACTTCCAGCTCGATACCCTCGCTGCGCAGCTTGCCCGCCGCCTCGGAGCAGCTGGGCACCAGGTCGGAGCACTGGTAGCGCTCCAGGGTCTTGGCGCGATTCTCCTGGTCGATGCGAAACACCGCGGCACTGGCATTCAATGCGCCGTCGAAGTACTCGCCCTTGATCCCCACCTCGTAGTTCTTGCCCTCGATCGGCTTGAGTTCGCTGCCGCTGGCGTCCTGCTCGGACTGCGGCTTGAAGATGTCGGTGTAGCTCACGTACACCGAATGCTGCGCATCCAGGTCGTAGATCACCCCGGCGTAGCGGGTCAGGTTGCGCGTGACGCTCACGTTGACAGGCTTGCCCAGGCGCGTGCCGTTGCGGGTCTGGGATTCGCTGTCGTACCAGTCCAGGCGCCCGCCCACGATCAGCTTCAGGTCGTCGGCCAGGTTGAAGCGCGACGTGACGTAGGTGCCGGTCTGCGAGGTTTCGCGGTCCTGGTGCCAGTAGTTCAGGTCCAGGCGACGCTTGGGCAGGCTGCCGGGGTCCCAGGCATGGATGTTCATGCCGATCAGGTCGTCGCTGTAGTTGCCCTTGCCCTCGAAGGTCAGCTCGCGGCGGCTGGCCCCGACTACCAGTTCGTGTGTACGCCCCAGCAACTGGTACGGCCCGGTGGCATAGGCGTCATAGCTGCTCTGCTCGTCGTCGTAGTGGTACTGCCCCAGGTACTGGCCGAACACCTCGCCCTCATCGCCCATGCGCTCGGTCATGCTGCCGAGCATCTTGAGCTTCGACCAGGTGCGGCTGGCCGCCAGTAGCAGCTTCCAGTCGTTGTCCAGGCGATAGTCCAGGCGGCTGAACAGGGTGGTGTTGTCCTGGTCCCAGTATTCCCAGTCGTTGCCCAGGTAGGTGGAGCGCGAAAGGTGCAGGTCGCTGCCGTCGATGCCAGTGGGCAGGCCGCCCCAGGTGGAGGTGTTGTTGACGCTCTGGTTCGACAGCCCCAGGGTGAAGGTGCTGTTGTCGCTCAGGTCGGCCTCGCCGATGGCATAGAACACCGAGCGCTCGGTATCGGCCACGTCCTGGAAGCTGTTGCGGGTCTGGTAGGCGGTGACCATCCGGCCGCGCAGGGTGCCGCTGTCGTTGAGCGCGCCGGAGCCGTCGACCTCGGTACGGTAGTTGTCCCAGCTGCCGGCACTGCCGGTGATGCTCAGGCGCGGGTCGGCCGTGGGGCGCTTGCGCACCATGTTGATCGCCGCCGATGGCGTGCCCGAGCCCTGCATCAGGCCGGTGGCGCCGCGCACCACCTCGACGTGGTCGTAGATCGCCATGTCGGGCGTGGAGTTCATGTCCCGCGAGAGGTAATGCGACAGGTCGTTGGAGAGCCCGTCGTTCATCAGGTTCTCGACGGTGAAGCCGCGAGCATAGAAGGTCGGGCGCTGCGGGCCGTCCTTGGTCATGGACATGCCGGGGGTGTTCTTGAGCACATCTTCCAGGCTCTGCATGTCCTGGTCGTCCATGCGCTGGCGGGTGATCACACTCACCGACTGCGGGGTTTCGCGGATGCTCAGGGGCAGCTTGGTGGCCGTCTGCATCGGCCCGGTGGTGTAGGAGCCGGTACCCTCGGTGGTGCTCCCCAGCACCTGCCCGTTGATACTGGTGGCGCCCAGCTCCACCGCGCCGTTGGCCGCCGGCAGCGCCACCAGCACGTAGCCGTCGCTGCTGGCCTGGGCCTGCAGGCCGTGGCCGTACAGCAGCGCGGCGAAGCCGTCCTGCAGGGCATAGTTGCCCTGCAGCCCGGCGCTGGACAGGTTGGCGACCTGGCCGGCATTGAACGAAATGGCCACCCCCGACTCGCGGGCATAACGGCTCAGCACGTCGCCCAGCGCCCCGGCCGGGATGGCATAGCGCTGCACCTGCTGCTGCGCATGCGCCGGCTGCAGGGCCAGCAGCGGCAGCGTGCCGAGGGCTAGATGAACCGCCAGCGCCAGGGCGCGGCTGGGCTTGAGGGGCTTGTGTGAAGGCATGTTCCCGACTCTCCGATGTATTGGCTAATACAAGGACGCACAGGTAACGGGAACTGGAAGCGTTTGATAAGGATTTCTATTCAAGAGTGACTCGCGTGACCCACGGGGTGTAGTGCTGCACCCGGATCGGGAAGCTGCGCGCCAGCAGGCGCAACGCCCGCTCGCTGTCGTCGGCGGGCAACACGGCGGTCACGTTCAGGTGCGCCAGCGCCTTGGCATCGAACAGCAGGTAGCCGCCGTGATTGCGTGCCAGGCGCTCCAGCACCTCGCCCAGCGGCTGCTCCTTGACCATCATCTGGTGGCTGGCCCAGGCCTGCTCCAGCCCGGCGGCGTCGACCGCCTGGAGTGGCTGGATGCCAGTGGCGTCGAAGCGCACCTGCTGGCCGGCGCTGACCGTGCGGCTGCTGCCGGCGCTCTTGACCTCGGTGCTCGACTCGAGCATGGCCAGGCGTGTGCTGTGCTCGCTGCGCTCGACCATGAAGCGGGTGCCCAGGGCACGGATGCTGCCGTGTTCGGTAACCACGCGGAACGGGCGACTGGCGTCCTTGGCCACATCCAGCAGGATCTCGCCGCTGAGCAGGCGCAGGGTGCGCGATTGGGCGTCGAACTGCAGGTCGACCGCCGACCGGCCATCCAGGCTGATGCGGCTGCCGTCCGGCAATTGCTGTGTAGTCCACTGGCCGCTGCCGGTACGGATATCGGCCATCAGATAAGCCGGCGGATAGTGCTGCAGCACCAGGCCGGCCGGCAGCAGCAGGCCCAGGCTGATTGCCAGCGCCTTGAGCGCGCGCTTGCCACGGGGTTGCGGCGCAATGCGCTTGAGCGCCGCGCGGGCCGGCGCACGGGGCAGCTCACGCAGTGGCGCGAGGCTGCCCTGCAACTGGCGCACGGCCTCCAGGTGCTGCGGGTCGCTGGCCAGCCATGCCTCGAAGGCCTGCTGGTCGCCGGCACTGGCGCTGTCGTCCAGGCGCACCAGCCATTCGGCAGCCTTGCGCAGCGTGGCCGCAGGCAGGTTCACAGGGCAGGATCTGTGGCAGCGTGGCAGTGCAGCAGGGCCTGCACCAGGTGGTTCTGCACCGTCTTGGTCGAGACGTTCAGGCGTGCGGCGATCTCGGCATGGCTGAGCCCTTCGAGGTGACGCAGGATGAACACTTCGCGGGCGCGCACGCTCATCAGGTCGAGGGCACGGGCGATGTGCTCCAGGGCCTGGAGCGCGGCCAGCATCTGCTCGGGAGAAGGTGCCTGGTCGAGGTACTCGACATGCCGGGCGAGCGCTTCGCGGTAGGCCTGTTCGAGCTTCTGCCGGCGCCCGCGGTCGATCAGCAGACGCCGCGCCACGGTAGCCAGGAACGCCCGCGGCTCGCGCGGGGCCACATAGCTGCCGGCGCTGAGCAGGCGCATGAAAGTGTCCTGGGCCGTGTCGGCAGCGTTGTGCGGGCAGTCCAGGCGTTGGCGCAGCCACACCAGCAGCCAGCCGTGGTAGCCCTTGTACAACGAAGCGAGACTGTCGGCGGGTGGGGTGGCTTTCATGTCGGCGGCACTAAATGAGAATGGTTATATCTTATGGCGCCGCTGGTGGGAGATGCAATGGCGGGATCGGTGGTGCGCCTTTCGCTGGCTAGCCAGCGCAGCGGCCAGGCGCTCAGCGCACATTCACGAACACCACCGCCACCCCCAGGCCGATCAACGCCACCCCGATCACCCGGTCCACCATGCGCTGGCGGCGCAGCATCGCCTGGCGCAACGCCTCCCGCGAAAAGAACAGCGCCACCAGGCTGAACCACACCCAATGCGCCAGCGACATGAACGCCCCATAGGCAAAGTTGAGCCCCAGCGAGGCCCCCGGCTGCACCACCTGGCTGTAGGCGCTGACCACGAACAGCATGGTCTTGGGGTTCAGCGCATTGGTCAGAAAGCCCGATGCGAACGCCCCCCATGCACCGCGCCCCGTCACCCCCACCGCGCCCTCCAGGGCCACCGGCGCACGAGTGCGCAGCGACCGATACCCCAGGTAGATCAGGTACCCTGCTCCCACCACCTTCATGGCCATGAACAGCCCCGGCGACTGGCTGATCAGCACTGCCACCCCCAGCACCGTGTACACCACATGCACCTGCACGCCGCAGGCAATCCCCAGGGCGGCGAGCAATCCGCTGCGCCTGCCAAACGCATAGCTGCTGCGTGTCACCATGGCAAAGTCCGCCCCCGGGCTGATCACCGCCAACACGGTAATCAAGGCTACCGCCAGCAATTCACCCACCGTCGATACTCCATGAAATGACGCAGATGATTCTGCGCAGCGCCATTATCGAAAGCTTCAGCACGGCAAAAAAGCGATTTATAGTGGCGCAAATCCGCTAGTTTTCCTCACACATATGAAACTGCCCGCCCTCGCCGCCTTTCGCTATTTCGACGTCGCCGCCCAGACCGAAAGCTTCGTGCGCGCCGCCCAACAGCTCAACGTCACCCACGGTGCGGTGAGCCGTCAGGTGCGTCTGCTGGAAGAATCCCTGGGGGTGCAGTTGTTCGAGCGGCGCAACCGCGCCATTTTCCTCACGCCGGCCGGGCGCGCCCTGCACGACACCACCCTGTCGGTGTTCGAGCAGCTGCACGCCAGCGTGCAACGCCTGCAGCAGGCCCGCGACAACGTGCTGGTGCTGTCATGCGAGCCGACCATCGCGATGAAGTGGCTGATCCCGCGGCTGCCGGCGTTCCATGCCGCGCACCCGGACATCCAGCTGCACCTGGTGGCCGCCGGCGGGCCGGTGGACTTTGCCCGCAGCGGCATCGACCTGGCGCTGCGCCGCGGCGACTTCCACTGGGATGCCAGCCTGCACAGCCTCAAGCTCTGCAACGAGGCAGTAGGGCCGGTGTGTCGCGCCGACCTGGCACTGCCCGACAAGGGCTTTGCCGGTACCCGCCTGCTGCACAGCGCCACCCGTCCCGACGCCTGGAAGCACTGGCTGCGCCTGAGCGGCCAGTCGGCCAGGGGCAGCAGCCGCGCCGGCTACGAACACTTCTACCTGTGCATCCAGGCCGCCCTGGCCGGGCTGGGCGTGGCGCTGGCCTCGCGCATGATGGTGCAGGACGAGCTCGACAGCGGGCAGTTGGTGGCACCCTACGGGTTCACCGAGGACGGTTCGGCCTACTACCTGCTGAGCCCCGAGCCCTTCGCTGCCGGCACGGCGCAGCGGCGCTTTGCCGACTGGCTCACGGGCTCTTGAACAGGCTGCGCAAAAACGCCAGCAAGCCGCCCAGGGTGGCGATCGCCGCCAGCCAGCTGACGGCGGGCAAGCCCAGCCACACCGGCCCGGCAGCGGCGATCTGCGGGCCGAAGGCAATCACCAGCGCACTGATCAGCAACGCCAGCGACAGCCGCGTCGAGGCCAGGCGCAACGAACGCTCCAGGCGCTCCAGCCCCGGCACATCGACGCGCATCTCCAGCACACCATGCTTGAAGCGGTTCACCAGCAGCCGCGTCAGCTGCGGCAATTCACCGAGCAGGCCGCGTCCCAGTTCCAGGCCATCGAGCCCCAGGCGCCTGGCAATCTTCCAGCTCAGCTGCGCCTTGAGCTGAGCCCTGATCGCCGGTCTGGCGGTGGCCACCAGGTCCAGTTGCGGGTCCAGCCGGGTCAGTACGCCGTCGGCGGTCACCAGGGCCTTGAACAGCACCAGCAGGTCGGGCGGCAGCAGCAGGCGGTATTCGCGCATCAGCCCCAGAAAATCCTCGATCAGCGCGCCCATCTTCAGCGCCTTGCCGCCGTGACGCGCCATGTACTCGCCGGCCGCCTGCTCGATGGCGGGCATGTTGCGCACGCCGTCGTCGTTCCAGTCCACCAGTACCGTCACCAGTGCATCGCTGTTGCCCTCGGTCAGGGCGCGCATGAACGTCATCACCTCCAGCCGACGGCGCTCGCCAAGGCGCCCGACCATGCCGAAGTCGATGAAGCCCACGCGGTTGTCGTCCATGGCCTTGAGGTTGCCCGGATGCGGGTCGCCATGGAACAGCCCGTCCTCCAGCAGCATCTTGATGAACGCGGCGGCGCCGCGGCTGGCCAGCAGGCTCGGGTCCAGGCCCTGCTCGATCAGCGCCTCGCGCTCCAGCGGGGTATGGCTGGGCAGGTACTGCTGCACCAGCAGCCGCTCGCTGCTGTGGGCCCAGTAGATGCGCGGAATGACGATGTGCGGCTGGCTGGCGAAATTGGCCGCCACCGCGTCGCAGTGGCTGCCTTCCTGGGTGAAGTCCAGCTCTTCGAGCATGGACCGGGCCAGTTGCCGCACCATCTTGCGCGGCTGGTAGTCGGCCAGGGCGGTGTTTTGCTCGACCAGTTGCGCAACGCTTTCGAGCAACTGCAGGTCGGCGGTCATCTTGCGCCGCAGCCCCGGACGCTGAACCTTGACCACCACCTCCTCGCCCCCGAGCAGGCGTGCCCGATACACCTGGGCCATGGACGCCGCCGCCAGCGGGGTGGTGTCGAACTCGGCGAATACCTGGTCCAGTTCGGCGCCCAGGTCTTCGAGCACCTGGGCCTGCAGCTGCGCCCAGGGCAAGGTAGCGGCGCTGCTGTGCAGGGCCTGCAACTCGTCGATCCATGCCGCCGGCAAAATGTCGCTGCGGCTGGAGAGGATCTGCCCGAGCTTGACGAAGGTCGGGCCCAGCGCCTCCAGCGCCCGCCGCACGCGTTGCGGGGTGCCTTCGTCGGCGGGCAGGCCGGCCACCGTTTCGGCCTCCCCCAGCAGCCTACCCAGCCCCAGGCGGAACAGCACGTCCTGGGCGCCGAAGTTGGCCAGCACCACGACAATCTCGCGCACACGCTGATGATGCTTGAGCGCAGTCCAGGTCGATTCGAGCATGGGGCGATTCCTCGGGGCGGGTTGATGTGCAGGGGGTGAACTACTTCCGTACCTTGCGGGGCCCAGGAGTTCCTCGCCCCGCCATCGCCGAGCTGTTCAGGAGCTGGGCGCCAGGCGCGGGCAAAACGACGAGTCGGCACTCAGGTCGCCGCCCCAGGTGCGGTAGCCGGCGGTGTCGATATGGATGCGCCCCGACGGGTAGCGGCCAAGCCCCATGTTCCAGGCCTGGCCCTGGGTCTGCCAGAACTCGCACAATGGTCGCGGATCGGCCCACGCCGGCAGCAGCAGGTCGACCGCGAAGGCGCGGGTATGCGCACTGTCGCGGGCACCACCGGCGCAGCGGTTGAGGGTGGGGTTGCGATAGGCCGAGACCACTTCGTAGGTTTTCAGGCGCTGCTGCTCGCCCAGGGTCTTGAGCAAGTGCAGGGTCGAGCGTACCGCCGGCCACTGGTCGGGCGGCGCCACGGCGAACGGCTCGGCGTTGCACAGGCGCCAGTCGCTGGCCGAGCGCAGCAGCTGGTACAACGGCACTACCCCATACAGCCGCGCCTGCACCAGCATTTCGCGAAACGCGCGCGTATCGTGGCTGCCCGTCCACTGCGCGAACGACCACAGGTCGCGCTCGTCGGCGTGGGCCGGCAACACGCTCAACAGCCCGGCGAACAGTGCAATGCCCGGATACCCCTTCATGGTCCTGCCCCCTTCCCCTCGTCCTGAGAACTACCCCAGTATGGCAAGCCTTCCGCACATCGGGAGTTCATCGACAAGGAGTTGAACATGCGTACACCTTTTGCCCTGGGCCTGATCGCCCTTGCCGCCAGCAGCGCCGTGCTGGCCGACGCCCGCGTACCGCTGGGCGATGCGCAGCGCGTGACCCGCCTATTCGCCTACCCCAACAACTGCGGGGTGATCTGCTTTCGCGACTGGTCGCTGGAGCGCACCGTGGAGCACTACCTGACACAGAGCGTGCAGCGCGATGGCTACCCGACCGCCACGGTGACGGTGCGTCGCGAGCACGACCAGCTGCATGCCGACATCAGCGGCGTACCGACCACCTACGCTGCCCCGCTCAAGGCCCTGCTCGACAGCGGCGAACTGGCCTATGCAGGTGCCGACCGGCTCAATCGCGAGGGCAAGTGGGCGTACAACTGGGCGTTGTTCCTGCCGTTGGGCATGGCCCTGGAGAACCGGCGCAGCATCGAGCTGCTGCACTTTCCGCCGGACTACTCGCTGACCCAGGCCCAGGACTACCTGCGCTCCAACACCACCGACCGCTGGGCCCAGCTGCTGACCTTCAACGGCGTGCCGGCGCAACACACCCCGGCCTACCAGACCATCGTGGACATCGCGCCGATTGCCGCGCCAGCCAGTGCCGGCAAGGACCTTGAAGGGGTGTACGGGTATTTCACCGACTACCAGGTGCGCATGGTCAGGGACATGACTGCGGCCGCTGACGGCGCCAGCCTGCCGATAGTGGCGTTCGGTGCGCCGGTGCGCAGCTGGGTGCAGCAGCAGTACGGGCCAGAGGTGAAGGTACTGGGGCTGGTGAGCATCAGCCCGGTGCCTGGGCGCAACGTGCCGGTGCTGGGCGCGAATCACCCGAGCGCGATCTGGTACGCCGCCGACCCGAAGAACAACGACAACGACCCGGACAAGGCCGATGCGGCCGGTTTGCGGATGATGGGGCAGGACTTGAGCGCGGCGTGCTGGCAGGCGGGAATGGGGCGCAACCCGAAGGCTGATGCAAGTGCCACGCTGGGGGCATGCACGCAAAAATGGCAGGTGAAGGAGAAGAAGCAGACCTGCGGGCTGTTTTTCCGCACGGTACGCCAGATGACGCCGGAGCAGGCCCATGCCAAGTGCAATACGGGGGTTATGACGCGGGCGTTACGCAACCTGTAGGAGCCGGCGTTGCCGGCGAAGGCCGCACCACGGACAGGTAGCACGGCCTTCGCCAGCCAGGCTGGCTCCTGCAACAGCCAATGGGCGGTCAGTCCTGCGGACGCAACCGGTACTGCGGCGGCAGCTGCTCGAACCCGCTGATGGTGGTGTTCAGGCTTTTCCACAGGCCGTCCTTGATCCCGTAGATGCACCCATGGATCGACAGGCTCTGCCCGCGATGCCAGGCGTTCTGCACGATGCTGGTGTGCCCCACGTTCGCCACCTGCTGGATCACGTTCAGCTCGCACAGGCGGTCGACCTGCTCTTCCTCGGTCGCCAGCTTGGACAATTCCACACGATGCTCGTAGTACACGTCGCGAATCGCCCGAAGCCAGCCGTCGATCAGGCCCAGCTGACGGTCCTGCATCGAGGCCCGCACGCCGCCGCAACCGTAGTGCCCGGTCACCAGGATGTGCTTGACCTTGAGTACGTCCACCGCGTACTGGATCACCGACAGGCAGTTGAGGTCGGTGTGCAGCACCACGTTCGCCACGTTGCGGTGCACGAACAGGTCGCCCGGCAGCATGCCGACGATCTCGTTGGCCGGCACCCGCGCATCCGAACAGCCGATCCAGAGGAATTCCGGAGTCTGCTGACGCGCCAGCTTGGCGAAGAAGTCCGGATCTTCCTGCTTGATCGCATCGGCCCAGCGCGCGTTGTTATCAATCAGTTCTTGTAGATCGTGCATGGTCAAGCCTCATGGGAATGCGCATGTGTGACTGGCGCCACCCCGTTCGGGTCACGCCTTTGAATCTTCCCGCCAGTGGCCGGTCCACCCCTTACAGGCCACCCGCAGGAGAATAGACATGACCGAATCACATCGCCCGCCGCATGCCCCGGAACCCGCACCGATCGATACCATCGAGGACCAGATGGGCTCGGTGCAGCCGCTGGACTTCGATCAAGACCCACCGGTGACCGACACGCACTACGACCCCAGCGACGATGACCTGACGCCCGAAACCCTGATCCCCGAAGACGGCGCCCGCTCAGCCGATGAAGTCGGCGGCGACCACCCGGCCGACTGGGACCTGAGCGTAGTCGACGAAGATGACATTGGCGGCGGCAACGGCCTGGACGAGGCCGAACTGGCGCGCCGCGACCCGCTGGACGGCAAGCGCGAGCGCTGAAGGGTTATTCTTCGAACAGCGTGCAGGCCATCACCAGCGCATCTTCGCGGCCACCCGCCACCGGGTAGTAGTCTCGTCGTCGGCCGATCTCGTTGAAGCCGAAGCGCTCGTACAGGCGATACGCCGACTGGTTGCTGGCGCGCACTTCGAGGAAGCACTCGCGGCCGTTGCTGGCGTAGGCGCGCTTCATCAGCTCTTCGAGCAGGCGCAGGCCCAGGCCACGGCCCTGGCTTTCGGGCTTGACGGTGATGTTGAGCAGGTGCGCCTCGTCGATGATCACGTTGATCACGCCGTGGCCCACCTGCTGCTGGCCTTCGAACATCAGCCAGATTTCGTAGTTCTTCAGCCCGTCGAGAAAGATCCCCCGGGTCCACGGGTGGCTGAAGGCGGCGTATTCGATCTTCAGCACGGCATCCAGATCCGCCTCGGTCATGCGGCGAAAACTGATGTTGTCACTCATTGCGTGGTTTCCAGCGCGCCATCAGCCGGCGCATGGCTTGCCAGACGTGCGCCTTGCGGGCGGGCTCGTCCATCAACAGTTCAAGGCCGGGCAAGGCCCAACAGTTGCCCAGGCCCTCCACCGGCAATTCGCGGTAGTACGCCTGCTCGTCGGCTTCACCGGCAAAGCGCACCGCCGGCAGGCCGACCAGCCACAGGCAGCTGCAGGGCGCCTCTTCAAGGCGGGCCTGGATGAAACCCTGGACAAAATCACGCGCCGCCAGCGGGCCCTGGTCGAGGGTGCCGCGCACCAGCAACGGCCAGCGTACCGGCTCGCCGATGATCTGCGGGCTGTCGGGCAGGCCGGCGGCGCGCAGCATGTCCTTGAGCAGCAGGTAGGACGGGTCGCGGCTCTGGAACGGCTGACCGGTGACCAGCTCCACCAGCACCAGGCAATCGCCGGCACGCAGCAGCTGCAAGGCAAAGCGGGGCGGCGGTACCAGCGCTGGCTTGACCACGGCGGCGGTTTCTTCGGCGTCGAGCACCGGCTTGCTGGCCGGCTTGGCGCTGACCGTCGGTCGCGGAATCTCGATTTTTGGCCGCTCGGCCGGCTTGGCAGCCGGTGCAGACGCCTTGGCCACCACTGCCGGCAGCACCACCGGCGCCTCGACCAGCGGTTCGGGTACCCGCAGCAGCTCGGGGCGCGATGGCGCGGCGAACGGCAGTTCGGCGCGCGGCAGCCAGTGCACCACTTGCATGGCGTTCAGGTAGGCGCGGCGGCGGGACTCGGTAAGCAAAGGGCGGCCATCTGTGGATAAGTCGGGGCGAGCATTCTACCGCCGTTACGCCGCCGTTGCAGGTACAAAACCGCCCGACAACACCGGCAAACGATCAGGGGGTGAATCGATCCCCCCCTGATGCAGTACAATCGGCGCTTTTACTTGGCAACGAGTCGACCCGCCAATGATCGAACCCAAGCGCGTCCTGCGCGCCCTAGCCGAACACTGGGCCCTGCTCGAGCCGTTGTGCGAGCGCTTCGACGGGGGCACCCTGAGCCTGGCCGAGCTGCGCGGGCAACTGGCCGCACAACAGCTCGACAGTACGCCCCAGGACATCACCAACCTGCTGGACGTGTGGATTCGCCTGGACATCCTGGTCCCGGTGGCCAAGAGCCCGAACCGCTTCGAGCTCAACGCCCAGATCCACGACTTCCTGGCCTACCTGCGGCGCGAGCACCGCCTGGGCCTGTGCCTGGAGATCGAAGCCTACCTGCGCCACCTCGAGCGACTGGCCGGGCATATCCAGGACGCCTTCGACATCCGCGACGGCAACGACCTGGCGCGCCAGCTGCGTCTGCTCGACATGCGCGTGCGTGACGTGCTGAAAAAACTCGACAACGACGAGCAGGCGCTGGTGGCGGTGGCCGAGCGGGCCAAGACCAGCGACCGGCAGATCCCGCTGCGCCAGCGCTACGCCGAAGTGCTGGCCACCTGGGACGAATACGTCGAGCCGATGATCCAGCTGGTGAACGCCGACGGCGCCTTCGAACAGGGCGTGCGCAAGGTCGAGACCGTGCTGCTGCGCCTGCTGGGCGAGCAGGCGCGACTGGGCCACCTGGTCGACGACGACATGCTGCTGCGCACCCACGCGCGCATCCTCGAGATGCAGACCAGCGCCCAGCTGACCCTGCGCCACGCCCGCGAGCTGCTGCTGCCGCTGCGTGAAGAGGCGCGCCGGCACAACGCCGTGACCCGTGGCGCCGCACTGGCGCTGTCGGTGATCCGGCGCAAGGGCATCGACGCCGTGCCGCAGGCGGCCATGCCGCTGTTCACCCGCCCGCAGAGCACCTTCCTCGGCAGCGCCAGCCAGGTCGAGGCCTACGTGTATGCCCTGGCCCGCTTCGAAGCCAAGCCGGCGCAGTTCCCCAAGGCGCACAAGAGCCACAAGGGCGCCGCGCCGCGTGCACCGCGCACGGTCAAGGAGATGCTCGAGCGCTGCGAAGACGCCCTGCCGCTGCCCGACCTGATGGTGTGGCTGCTGGAGCAGGAGCCCGAAGGCGCCACCGACGAACTGCTGTACTGGTTCTCGCGCCTGTCGCGGGAAAAACGCTTTACCCGCGCGCGCCTGGAGCGCCGCGAGTACACCACTCAGGAACACCTGGTCAGCCTGCGCTCGTTCGCCCTGACTTCAAGCCGCGAACCGTCGCCCGAGCCTACTGCGAGCCCTACCCATGCATCTTGATCTTTCCGAACTGTCCCAGCTCGCACCGATCTTCCGCGAGCTGTTCAAGGGCTTCCACATCAGCCGGCGCGACCCGGAGCTGTACGCCCAGCTGTCGAACTTCCAGGACCAGTACCGCGGCCTGTTCAAGGCTCTGGGCTTCGAACTGGTGTGCGACACCCGTGGCTTCTACTACTTCGTGCCGGAACTGGCCGCTGCCCAGGTCAACAAGACCGCCCAGCGCCTGTCGCTGTTCACCTTCATCCTGGTGGAGCACCTGGCCGACCAGGGCCGCGACCCGATGTCGGTGCTCGACGGCGGCAGCCTGGGGCGCGACGAGCTGCCCTCGCTGCTGGAAAAGTACCGCGACCTGTTCCTGCAGGCCGAGGTGCAGACCCCCGACGAGCTGGAAGAGAAGATCATGCGCCGCATGACCCAGCTCGGCTTTGCCAGCGAAGACAACGGCATCTACCGCTTCCTGCCGCCGATGCACCGCTTCCTCGACGTGTGCCTGTCGGTGCAGCAGGACCGCGACCTGGCCGCCAGCCTGCACAGTGCCCTGCCGCTGCCGACCCCGGTGCTGGTGGTGGAAGAAACCCCTGAAGAGCTGAACAGGACCGACGACCCGCTCGACCTGAGCCCGTTCGAGGAAAGCGAAGAAGACGCCTTGGCCCGTGCCATTGCCCAAGAGCAACAGGAGATTGACGCATGAGCCAGGACCGCTACGGCATTCGCCGCTTTGCATTGCTCAACACCGCCGGCTACAGCCTGGGCCTGTTCCCGCTGGAGCACCCGCTGTCGGTGTACGGCGCCAACAACCTGGGCAAGAGTGCGTCGATCAACGCCCTGCAGTTCCCGATCCTGGCGCGCATGTCGGACATGAGCTTCGGCAAGTACAGCCTGGAGCAGTCACGCCGCTTCTACTTCGCCAGCGACACCAGCTACATCCTCTGCGAGGTCAACCTGCCCCACGGCCCGCACGTGATCGGCGTGGTCGGGCGCGGCCCTGGCGGCGGCTTCGGCCACCAGTTCTTCGCCTATGCCGGCGAGCTGGACCTGGGCCACTACCAGAAGAACGACACCTGCCTGCGCCAGAAGGAGCTGTTCACCAACCTGGAGCGCAACGGCCTGAAAGCCTACGAGCTCAAGCCCGACGAACTGCGCCGGCTGCTGGTGGGCGGGCACACCTCGGTGCCGCTGGACCTGACTCTGATTCCGCTGCGCTCCACCAGCGAGCAGAGCCTGAAGACCTTCCGCGCCCTGTTCATCAACCTGCTGCACATGCGCGAGATTACCGCGGCCAAGCTCAAGCAGCTGTTCCTCGATGCGTTCGAGCACAGCCTGCGCTCGGGCAGCGTCGACTACATCGCTGCCTGCGAAGAAGCCTTCCGCGACGTGCGGCGCATGGAACAGGACTACAACTCGCTGGTAGCCGCCGGCCCGCTGGTCGAGGCCCTGGCCAATGGCGTGGCCCAGCGCGACATCCTGCGCGGCAAGCTGCACCGCCTGTCACCGCTGCTCGACCAGTTGCTCGGCACCTGGCAGGACTACGCCGGCGCACGCAAGGAAGAACTGGTGCTGCAGGCCGAGCACTACAGCCACGAGCAGGACGCGCTGCAGAACAACCAGCGCGGCGGCACCCAGGAGCTGATGCGCCTGGAGCGAGAAATGACCGGTATCCAGCGCTGGCTGGGCGAACTGTCGGTGCTCAAGCACCGCTTCGCGCTGGTGGATGACGTCAAGGTGCTGGAGCAGCAGCTGCTGGCCGCCAAGGACGCCCACGACGAACTGGCCGGTGCCCTGGCGCAGTCGCGCCAGTTCAGCGCCGAGGACCTGGAAGAGCGCCTGCGCGACCTGGAGAAACGCCTGAAGTCGGTCAAGCAGCAGCTCGACCATGCCGACAACAACAGTTATGCACGCCTGCGCGAAGAGTTCTCGCAGCAGGACGTCGAGCGCCTGATGCGCCTGTTCAACGGTGCGCTGTTCAGCCTGCCGCTGGGCGAGCGCGGCATCGAGCTGGATGACAGCGACGTGTGGGTCAAGTCTCTGGAAGCGGTACTCGACGGCTTCAAGGGCGAGCGCTTCGAGGCGCCGGGGCTGTCCATCGACCTCAGCCATATCGAGCCGCCGGCCTTGCAGGCTCTGGCCGACCGCGCCGCGCTGCGCGACCAGAAGGAGCGCCTGGAAAAAGAGCTCAAGCAGCTCAAGACCCAGCAAGCCGTGGCCGCCGACCGCGCCGCGAGCAAGACCCAGACCGAAGCGCTGTACCAGCAGGTGCTGGATGCGCAAAAGGCCCTGGAAGACTACCGCCGTACCCAGACCCTGTCGGCCGAGGAAGGCGACAAGCTGGAACAGCTGGCGCAGATGGAGGCGGCCCAGGACGAGCTCAAGCGCTCCAGCGACGCGTTCACCGAGCGCGTGCAGCAACTGTCGGCCAAGCTGCAACTGGTCGGTCGCCAGATCGCCGACATGGAGGCCAAGCAGCGCACCCTCGACGACGCCCTGCGCCGTCGCCAGCTGCTGCCGGCCGACCTGCCGTTCGGCACGCCGTTCATGGACCCGGTCGACGACTCCATGGACAACCTGCTGCCGCTGCTCAACGACTACCAGGACAGCTGGCAGGGCCTGCTGCGAGTGGATGGCCAGATCGAGGCGCTGTACGCCCAGGTACGCCTCAAGGGCGTGGCCAAGTTCGACAGCGAAGACGACATGGAGCGCCGCCTGCAGCTGCTGATCAACGCCTATGCGCACCGTACCGACGAAGCCCTGACCCTGGGCAAGGCGCGGCGCGCGGCGGTGACCGACATCGCGCGTACCCTGCGCAACATCCGCAGCGACTACGACAGCCTCGAGCACCAGCTGGCACTGTTCAACCGCGAGATCAACAAGCGCCAGGTATCCAACCTGCAGAGCTTTCGCATCGTGCTGGCGCCGAACAAGGAAGCGCTCAAGCACATCGACCAGATCATCCACAGTGCCGGCCAGTACGAGGAAGGCGAGACCCTGTCGGTGTTCGACCTGAGCCAGAGCGCCGAGCAGGACAACAAGAACGAAGAGGCCAAGGAGTACCTGGCGCGGCTGGTGGCAGCCAACCACAACCAGCTGGGCCTGAAGGACCTGTTCGAGCTGGCGTTCGAGATCACCAAGGTGGGCGGCCAGCCGATCATCCATACCGACATCGATGGCGCGGCCTCCAACGGCACCACCATGACCATCAAGGCGCTGACCAACATGTACCTGTTGCTGCACCTGATGGACCGCGACCAGGCCGGGCGCGTGCGCCTGCCGTACTACCTGGACGAGGCGGCCGACATCGACGAACGCAACCAGGCGGCATTGCTGGAGACCAGCCTGCAGTTGGGCTTCGTGCCGATTCTGGCGAGCGTGAAGCCGCAGGTATCGGCGCACGTGGCGATCGACCTGGAGGGCGGTAGCGGGCCGAACGGGATCTACATCGACGAGGCGGACTGGAAATACATCAGCCGTCGCGATCAGGTGAAGGTCGAGGTGCGGGAAGTGGAGGTTGAGCCGGCGTCGATCTGACGGCCTTGGGGGCCCTTTGGGCCCCATCGCGGGTCAAGCCCGCTCCCACAGAGGGCACCATTTAACCTGTGGGAGCGGGCTCGACCCGCGATGGATTCAACGCGGTCTTATTCTGCCCAAGGCAGAATCGGAATCGCCGTCACCGCGTTCTGCGGGCTGCCTTCGATCAGGCGGTCGCTGTACACCAGGTACACCAGCGTGTTGCGCTTCTTGTCCAGAAAGCGCACCACCTGCATGGTCTTGAACACCAGCGAGGTGCGCTCCTTGAACACTTCATCGCCATCCTTGAGCTCGCCCTTGAAGCGAATCGGCCCCACCTGACGGCAGGCGATCGACGCCTCGGCACGGTCTTCGGCCAACCCCAGCCCACCCTTCACGCCGCCGGTCTTGGCGCGCGACAGGTAGCAGGTCACGCCCTCCACCTTGGGGTCGTCGAACGCCTCGACCACGATGCGGTCGTTGGGCCCGACGAACTTGAACACCGTCGACACCTGGCCGATTTCCTCGGCACCGGCCAGCATCGGCAAGGCCAGCAAGACGGCTGCAAAAATCCCTTTGATCACGCTCATTTCCTCATACCAGAATCAGGTTGTCGCGGTGCACCAGTTCCGGCTCGGCGCTGTAGCCCAGCACGGCCTCGATGGCCTCGGATGACTGGCCGATGATCTTCTGCGCTTCCAGCGCGCTGTAGTTGGCCAGGCCGCGGGCCACTTCAAGGCCGTCCGGCCCTACGCACACGACCATCTCGCCACGCCGGAAACTGCCCTGCACGGTCTTGACGCCCACCGGCAGCAGGCTCTTGTTGGCCTGGCGCAAGGCCTGCACCGCACCGGCGTCCAGCACCAGGGTGCCGCGGGTCTGCAGGTGCCCGGCCAGCCATTGCTTGCGTGCCGCGAGCATGCCGCGCTCGGGCGAGAGCAAGGTGCCCAGGCGCTCGCCGGCCTTGAGGCGGTCGAGCACGCGCTCGATGCGACCGCCGACGATGATGGTGTGCGCCCCCGACCGCGCGGCCAGGCGCGCCGCACGCAGCTTGGTCTGCATGCCGCCACGCCCCAGTGCGCCACCGGTGCCGCCGGCCACGGCGTCCAGCGCCGGGTCATCGGCGCGCGCCTCGTAGATCAGCTGGGCTTCGGGGTTGTTGCGCGGGTCGGCATCGAACATGCCGTCGCGGTCGGTGAGGATCACCAGCAGGTCGGCTTCCACCAGGTTGGCCACCAGTGCGGCCAGGGTGTCGTTGTCGCCGAAGCGGATCTCGTCGGTGACCACGGTGTCGTTCTCGTTGATCACCGGTACCACGCCCAGCTCCACCAGGGTACGCAGGGTGCTGCGGGCGTTGAGGTAACGCTTGCGGTCGGAGAGGTCGTCGTGGGTCAGCAGGATCTGCGCGGTGTGCCGGCCATGCTCGGCAAAGCTCGACTCCCAGGCCTGCACCAGGCCCATCTGGCCGATGGAGGCGGCAGCCTGCAGCTCGTTCATCGCACTCGGTCGCTTGCTCCAGCCCAGGCGGCTCATGCCGGCAGCCACGGCCCCCGAAGAGACCAGCACCAACTCGACCCCTGCCTCATGCAGGGCCACCATCTGCTCGACCCACACGCCCATCGCCGCGCGGTCCAGGCCCTTGCCATCCGCCGTCAGCAACGCGCTGCCGATTTTCACGACCCAGCGCTGCGCACCCGTCACCTTGCTCCGCATCTTCTTCCAACCTATAGAGATCTTTAGATACCAAAACGCCGCTTGAAAAAGCGGCGTTTAGTGTACTGCAACGAATCAGTCGCGCACGTAAATGATTTCCGGGCCGTCTTCGTCGTCTTCCCAGTCGTCATCGTCATCATCGTCGCCGATGTCGTGCACGCTCTTGACGCCGGTACGGCGCAGGGCGCGCGCGTCGTCCAGGGCCTGCAGCTGGGCACGGGCCTCGTCTTCGATGCGCTGGTCGAGGTCGGCCAGCTCGTCGCGGTAGGCCGGGTCGGCCGCCAGGCGGTCGGCACGGTCTTCGAGGTAGCGCATGATGTCGCGGCTGAGCTGCTCGGTGCCCTGCTTGGAGATCGCCGAGATCACGTACACCGGGCCTTCCCACTGCAGGCGCTCGACCACTTCCTTGACGCGCTCGTCGCGCTCGTCGTCCATCAGCATGTCGGTCTTGTTCAGCACCAGCCAGCGGTCACGCTCGGCCAGCGACGGGCTGAAGCGGGTCAGCTCGTTGACGATGACTTCGGCGGCGTCGGCGCTGCTGCTTTCATCCAGCGGGGCCAGGTCGACGAGGTGCAGCAGCAGGCGGGTACGCGCCAGGTGCTTGAGGAAGCGGATACCCAGGCCGGCGCCTTCCGAAGCGCCTTCGATCAGGCCGGGGATGTCGGCGATGACGAAGCTCTTCCAGCGGTCGACGCTGACCACGCCCAGGTTCGGCACCAGGGTGGTGAACGGGTAGTCGGCGACTTTCGGCTTGGCGGCCGACACCGAACGGATGAAGGTGGATTTGCCGGCATTGGGCAAGCCCAGCAGGCCGACGTCGGCCAGCACTTTCATTTCCAGTTTCAGGTCACGCTGCTCCCCGGGCTTGCCCGGGGTGGTCTGGCGTGGCGCACGGTTGGTGCTGGACTTGAAACGGGTGTTGCCCAGGCCGTGCCAGCCGCCCTGCACCACCATCAGTTTCTGCCCGGCCTTGACCAGGTCGCCGATCACTTCCTGGGTGCCCGCGTCGATCACGGTGGTGCCGACCGGCACGCGCAGGATCAGGTCGTCGCCCTTCTTGCCGGTGCAGTCGGTGCTGCCGCCATTGGAGCCGCGCTGGGCCTCGAAGTGACGGGTGTAGCGGTAGTCGACCAGGGTGTTGAGGTTTTCGTCGGCAACCATGTACACCGAGCCGCCGTCGCCACCATCGCCACCGTTGGGGCCACCGTTCTCGATGAACTTCTCGCGGCGGAAGCTCATGCAACCGTTACCGCCGTCACCGGCCTTGACCTTGATCGATACTTCGTCAACAAACTTCATAAAAACCGCCTCTCGTCAGTTGGACGAGCTGAGTGACACAAAGACATAAGGCTCTTGCAAAAGTGAGCGCGGCGGCCCCGATACGGCCAGAACACCAGCGCCGGCAGCCCATACAAACAGCTTTGCAAGAGACTCACCCCACAAACGAAAAAGCCCCGTCGCGAGACAGGGCTTTTCCAGCGATCGCGCGATTACTCGGCAACGACGCTCACGTAACGACGACCGAAGGCGCCTTTTACTTCGAACTTGATCTTACCCGCGATCTTGGCGAACAGGGTGTGATCCTTGCCCATGCCAACGCCGTAGCCAGCGTGGAATTGGGTGCCGCGCTGACGCACGATGATGTTGCCCGGGATGATAGCCTGGCCGCCATACATCTTCACGCCAAGGCGTTTGGCTTCTGAGTCGCGACCGTTACGGGTACTACCACCAGCTTTTTTGTGTGCCATGGTTCAATTCTCCAGAAATGGGGATTTGGGCGATTAAGCCGAAATACCGGTGATCTTGATTTCGGTGAACCACTGGCGGTGGCCCATACGCTTCATGTGGTGCTTACGGCGGCGGAACTTGATGATGCGCACTTTGTCGTGACGACCTTGCGAGATCACTTCAGCAACAACCTTGGCACCAGCAACGACTGGAGCGCCGATGTTCACGTCGTCGCCATTGGCAACCAACAGAACGCGGTCGAAAGTCACGGATTCGCCAGTGGCGACTTCCAGTTTTTCGATTTTCAGGTATTCACCTTCGGCGACTTTGTACTGCTTGCCACCGGTAACAATTACTGCGTACATGGGTATTTCTCCGATAATCCTGCTCACCCAGCTCTTTATAGGAAGAGTATTGGCTGGCATGGCTGCATAGGGCTGGAACGGCCCAGTGCAATTGCGTAAGGCAGGTGCTGCCCAGGAAGTTCAGGGTGCGCGATTGTACGCAAGCCAGCTTTGCCTTGCAAGTGTGGCCATTGACCCCACGGGCAGTGCGCCTTGACACGCCGGGACCCGCAACCTAGCATGCCGCGCAACCCTTATGGAGCACCTGTGGCCGATGCAACCCCAAGCTTTCTACCGTGCGGTAGCGGACGACTTCAGCGCCGTTGACGAGATCATCAAGAAGCAGCTGACTTCACGTGTGCCGCTGGTATCGAAAATCGGCGACTATATTACCTCGGCTGGGGGCAAGCGTCTGCGCCCGCTGCTGGTGTTGCTGTGCGGCAAGGCACTGGGCCGCGAAGGCGACGACCTGCGCCTGCTGGCAGCCACCATCGAGTTCCTGCACACCGCCACCCTGCTGCATGACGACGTGGTCGACATGTCGGGCATGCGCCGTGGCCGCTCCACCGCCAATGCCCTGTGGGGCAACGCGCCAAGCGTGCTGGTGGGCGACTTCCTGTACTCGCGCTCGTTCGAGATGATGGTCGAGCTGGGCTCGATGCCGGTCATGCAGATCCTCTCCAAGGCCACCCGCGTGATTGCCGAGGGTGAAGTGCTGCAGCTGTCGCGCATTCGCGACGCCAGCACCACCGAGGAAGTCTACATGGACGTCATCCGCGGCAAGACCGCCATGCTGTTCGAAGCCTCCACCCACAGCGCCGCCGCACTGGCCGGCGCCAGCGATGAACAGCGCGAAGCCCTGCGTACCTTCGGCGACCACCTGGGCGTGGCCTTCCAGCTGGTCGACGACCTGCTCGACTACAAGGGCGACGCCGAGACCCTGGGCAAGAACGTCGGTGACGACCTGGCCGAAGGCAAGCCGACCCTGCCGCTGATCTACACCATGCGCGAAGGCACCCCCGAGCAGGCGGCGCTGGTGCGCCAGGCCATCCAGAAAGGTGGCCTTGAAGACCTGGAGAGCATCCGCAACGCAGTGGAGGCCGCCGGCGCGCTGGAGTACACCGCACAGATGGCGCGTGACTACGTGGCCCGTGCCATCGCCTGCCTGGACGTACTGCCGGCCAGCGAATACCGCGATGCGCTGGTCGAACTCAGCGAATTCGCCGTCGCCCGCACGCACTGATCCCCTGCCCCGGCCCATCGCTCGATGGGCCTGCTTTTCCTCTGGCCGGCAAAACCCTATACAATGTGGGTTTTCTGCACGTAGTCCTGAGGAACCGTAGTGAGCACTTTGCCACCCTGCCCCAAATGCAACTCCGAATACACCTACGAAGACGCCAGCCAGCTGATCTGCCCCGAGTGCGCCCACGAGTGGTCGGCCAGCGGTGAAGCCGAAGCGGCCAGCGACGAAGCGGTGAAGAAGGATTCGGTGGGCAACGTCCTGCAGGACGGCGACACCATCACCGTGATCAAGGACCTCAAGGTCAAGGGCACCTCGCTGGTGGTCAAGGTCGGCACCAAGGTCAAGAACATCCGCCTGTGCGACGGCGACCACGACATCGACTGCAAGATCGACGGCATCGGCCCGATGAAGCTGAAATCGGAATTCGTGCGCAAGGTCTGACCCCTGCCTGCCCGGGGCTGCACTCGCAGCCTCGACCCTACCGCCCGGCGGTAATCGCAAGAAAAATCCAATAGTCACTTGCTATTTTGATAATAAGAATTATTCTCATTGAACGCTTTCAAGGAGAATAGCCATGACTTATCTGATAGACGCCTGGCTTGACCGCCCCCATCCGTACCTGCGCATCCTGCACCGCGAAACCGGCGAGGTATGCGCCGTGCTCGAAGAAGACGCGCTGGGCGAACTGCGCGACCAGGGCGACCTGGATCTTCACGGGTTGAACTCGAGCGAGCCTGTGGTGCTCAAGGAGCTGGTGAGGAATCTGTTCCTGTTCTGCTATGCCCGGGCGTTGCGCCCTGGGGGTGGCGCGCAGTGGAACTGAAAGTATCGCGGGTCAAGCCCGCTCCCACAAGGATCACTGCAATCATGAGACTGGCAGTGTACCTGTGGGAGCGGGCTTGACCCGCGATGAGGGCCGCAAGGTCCTGCGACGTACTTACAGTACGTCCAGCAGCTCGACGTCGAACACCAGCACGCTGTGCGGCGGGATGCTGCCAACGCCCTGGGCGCCGTAAGCCAGCTCGCTCGGTACGTACAGGCGCCATTTGCTGCCCGCGTTCATCAGTTGCAGGGCTTCGGTCCAGCCAGCGATCACGCCGCCGACCGGGAATTCTGCCGGCTGGCCACGCTCGTAGGAGCTGTCGAACACGGTGCCGTCGATCAGGGTGCCGTGGTAGTGGGTGCGCACGCTGTCTTCACGGCTTGGCTTGGCGCCTTCACCGGCAGTCAGTACTTCGAACTGCAGGCCCGAGGCCAGGGTGGTGATGCCGTCACGCTTGGCGTTCTCGGCCAGGAAGGCCTTGCCTTCGCCAGCGGCCGCTTCGGCCTTGGCAGCCGCTTCGGCCTGCATGATTTCACGGATGACCTTGAAGCTGGCCGACAGGTCTTCTTCGCTGACGCGGCTGGCCTGGCCATTGAAGGCGTCGGTCAGACCGGCCAGGATCGCGTCCAGGTTGACGCCCGGTGGCGGGTTGTCACGCAGCTGGCCACCCAGCTGACGGCCAATGCCGTAGCTGACGCGGGTTTCGTCGGTGGACAGGTTGAGTTCGGACATGTTTCTGCTCCGCTACAGGGCGCACAAAAGCCGCGCCCGCTGTGAAAAGGGCAAGCAGCCTAGCACACTGCGGCAAAGCAGTTCAGCTACCAGGCAGTACGTCGCGGCATCGGCACCTTGAGGTCTTCTTCGGGGGTGCCGTGCAGGCCGCACATCTCGTCCTGCACCGACCAGTGCACCAGGTGCAACGGCACGGCGGGCAAGCCATTGAGCAGGCGCTGGCCATCGACCACCGAGTGCACCTTGAGACGTACCCCCTTGGCATCCAGCAACGGGTGCGCCTTGCCCTTGACCCGGGCCTCGAGCACGAAGTCCCCCCCTTCGATGGCGATCAGGTTCAGTTCGTCCACCCGGCCGGCCCTGGCCTCGCTGTTCAGTTCATGCAGGTTCATTGCGATACCTCGCTACTGGAACATTCCACAGGCCGTTCATTTTTTGTACAGCATCGACCAAAGCACAAGCCAGAAACGCAACCGCCCGTCCGTTATGCAACGGACGGGCGGCTGACAAGGCGTGATACCCCGCAGGTCAGTGCTTGGTCATCTTGTCCAGGTAGCCCATGGCGAACGCCGAGACCACGAAGGTCATGTGGATGATCACGTACCACATCAGGTACTGGGTCTCGATGTTGCGCGCGTCCATGAACACCCGCAGCAGGTGGATGGAGGAGATCGCCACGATCGAGGCGGCCACCTTCATCTTCAGCGAGGAAGAGTCCATCTTGCCCAGCCAGTTGAGCTTTTCGGTGCCTTCGGCGATATCCAGCTGCGACACGAAGTTCTCGTAGCCCGAGATCATCACCATCACCAGCAGGCCGCCCACCAGGGCCATGTCGATCAGCGACAGCAGTACCAGGATGAGGTCGGACTCGGCCAGCGAGAAGACGTTGGGCAGCACATGGAAGATCTCCTGAAAGAACTTCAGCGCCAACGCCAGCAGCCCCAGGGACAGGCCAAAATAGATGGGTGCGAGCAGCCAGCGCGAGGCGTACATCGCATTTTCGATAAAGCGTTCCATTGAGCAGATCACCAGGTGGCTGGAAAAAAACGAGCGCGAGTATAGCAGCCACCTGTGACAGGAAAAGCCCGCGACACGCTGCCACAGGCCAGTGGATGATCCGGTCGGCTCAGGTGTCGGGGTTGGACTGCAGGTCACCCACATGATGAACCCGCTCGCCGTTGATGCGACGCAGCTGCGCCTGCAGGTGCACGCACCAGATCTGCGGGTCGTCGGCCACCTGGTAGCCGTGCAGGGTCAGGCTGTCGACAATCGCGCTGAGCACCGACTCGGCCACGAACGGCCCGTGAAACGGCCCCTGGGCCTTGATCGCGGAGGGTTGCTCGCCGGCCATGCCGGCGGCGAACAGCAGTGTCCACATGCCGGTGTCACCGGCCAGCGGGCGGATACGGCACTCAATGCGGGTCACCAGGCCCAGGCATTGACGGGTAAGGCTGAGGGTACGCGGCATGGCGACGGTCCTCGGTGAGGCGTTGCGTAGCCTGTGGCCAGGCTGGTTTCGATCCTTTTGCGCACGACGGTCCATGCCTTGAGGATAGAAGAAATCCGCCGGCGACAAGCGGTCGGCGCCGAGCGGTCATGTGCCATGCGCCGAACTGCCCCCTTCGCCCGTAATGCCGACTCCCACATGTAGGAGCCGGCATTGCCGGCGAAGAACCCAACGCGGTCAGGAAGGCTTCACCTGCGCCAGCGCCTCTTCGGCCTGCTCCTTCTCGGCTTCCTTGAGGTCCTCTTCGCTGATCATCTCGGCAATCACCCGCAACCGCTCGACTACCCGCGCATTGATGCTGCCTTCGGGGAACTCGCCCTCCTCGTTCGGCTGCCCGGCCGGCTCGCCCACCAGCAGGCTCAGGGCCTCGTCGGCCTGACTGACTGCGTACACATGGAATTGCCCGGCGCGCACCGCCTGCAGCACGCGCTCGTCGAGCATCAGCGTGGCCACGTTGGCCCGAGGGATGATCGCGCCCTGCTCACCGGTCAGGCCACGAGCCTCGCACAGGCGGAAGAAGCCCTCGATCTTCTCGTTGACCCCGCCCACCGCCTGCACTTCACCGAACTGGTTGATCGAGCCGGTGATCGCAAAGCACTGCTTGAGCGGGGTTTTCGACAGGGCCGAGATCAGCGTGCAGGCCTCGCCCAGCGATGCGCTGTCGCCATCCACATAGCCGTAGGACTGCTCCAGCGCGATGCTGGCCGAAATGGCCAGGGGGAACTCCTGGGCATAGCGGCTGCCCAGGTACCCGGTGAGGATCATCACGCCCTTGGAGTGGATCGGCTGGCCCAGGTTGACCTCACGCTCGATATCCACGATGCCGCTGCCGCCCGGGTACACCGTGGCGGAAATCCGCGCCGGCACGCCGAACGCCGAATCGCCCACCTCCAGCACGGTCAGGCCGTTGCACTTGCCCACCGCCGCGCCTTCGGTGTCGATCAGGATGATCCCGGCCAGCATGTCGTCGAGAATCCGCGCCGATACCCGCCCGGTACGCGTGGCCTTGGCCTTGAGCGCCCGCTCGATGTGCCCGGCGTCGGTCATCTCGTCGTTGGCCAGGTGGCGAATGAAATCCGCCTCGCTGACCAGCTGGAACAGGTCGCCGATGCGCGCCGAAAGACGCCCCTGGTGCTCGGCCAGGCGGGCGCTGTAGGTGGCCAGGCGCGCCACCGCATCGGCGGTCAGCGGGGCCATGCCCTCCTCGCTGGTGCGGGTCTTGAGCAACTGGGCGAACTGCTCCAGGCTCTCCTCGACCATGGGAATGTCTTCGTCGAAGTCCACCAGCACCCGGAACATCTCCTGGAAGTCCGGGTCGTGGTCCTGCAGCGCGTAGTACAGCTGGCGGGCGCCGATGATGATCACCTTGACCTGCAGCGGGATCATCTGCGGGGTGAGGGTCACGGTGGCCAGGCGACCGAACTCGCCCAGCGGCGACTCCATCTTCAGCTTGCGCGATTGTAGGGCGCGCTTGAGCGCATCCCACACGAACGGCTCGCCGAGCATCTTCTCGGCTTCCAGAATCAGGAACCCGCCATTGGCGCGGTGCAGCGCCCCCGGGCGCAACTGGCGATAGGTGGTGTACAGCGCGCCCTGGTCGTTGCCGTATTCGATGCGGCCGAACAGGTTGTCGTAGGTTGGGTGCGGCTCGAACACCACGGGCGCGCCGCCGCTGGCGTGATGGCCGACCACCAGGCTGGGGGCGTACTGCTCTTCGAGCATCTTGCGCGCCACCGCGTCGGTCTTGCTGTCGTCGACCAGTTGCTCGACCACGGTGCGCAGCAGGTTGACCTGCATGGCCTGCAGGTAGGCGCACACCGCAGCGTTCTCGGCGTACTTCTCCGACAGCGGGGCCAGCAAGGGCTGCAGGGCCAGGGTGATGGTTTCTTCGTTGAGCTGGCGCAGCTGGTTGTTCGACTCGCGCTTCCACTGCGGCAGGCTGGCGAGCTCTTCGTTGAGGCGCTCTTCCAGCGCGGCGATGTCCTCGTGGAAACGCTCGCGCTCGGCCTCAGGCAACTGGGCGAACTCGGCCTCGTCCAGCGCCTTGCCATCGGCCATGGGGGTGAAGGCGACGTTGCTGCTGTCGCGGTACAGGGCCACGTCCTTTTCCAGCGAGGCGCGCTCGATCACATCCAGGGCACGGTCGTAGCGCTGGTTGAAGGCGCGGTCGATGGCGCTTTTCTTCTGCTGATAGGACGGGTGCTCGAACACCGCCGGAAAGGTCGCCAGCAGGTTGTCGATCAGGCCCCCGATATCGGCGATGAAGGCCCCGGCACTGCCGGCCGGCAGCTCGAACGCCTTGGGCTCGCGGGGCTCGTCGAAGTTGTTGACGTACAGCCAGTCGGACGGCGTCTGCAGGCGCTTGCCTTCTGCCTTGAGGTAGCGCTTGACGAACGAGAAGCGGCCGGTGCCCGGCTCGCCCATGACAAACACGTTGTAACCGGGGCGTGGCATGGCGACGCCGAACTGCAAGGCTTCGACTGCACGTTCCTGGCCTAGCACACCGCGAAAGGGCTCCAGATCATTGGTGGTGGAAAAATCGAACTGTTCAGCGGAAAACGGCCGGGTCAGGGCTTCGGGCGCAAGACGCAGGCTCGCAGCAACAGGATCGGGCATCGGGCTTCCTTACTTCGGCGGGGCGGATGACGGCATTCTGGCGCCGCCTGCGCCCGGCTTGCAAGGCTCTTCAACGCTTTAGCGCGCAGGGTCGAAAACCTGCTCCGCGTCAATTATTTCAAGCAATCTTTTGCAATTAATCACGGAACCCTTAGATCGTGCCTAAACTCCAAACTGCGCGGCTGGGTAAACAACCGACCCGTCCTGGCAACTAGTCCTACAGACATGCCAGATAACCCTGACCTTTGGTTTGAACATCAGAAAGAGAACAATGCTATGAAACGGATTCTTCTGGGTACTCTGTTCACCGCGGTTTCGCTCAACGCCATGGCCCAGGCGCCAGGCGGCCCGGACTGCGGCTGGGGCAACATGCTGTTCGAGGGCCAACGCGGCACGCCGGCTCACTTCCTCGCATCCACCACCAACGGTACCTCGGGCAACGCCACCTTCGGCATGACCTCGGGCACCAACGGCTGCTCCACCAATGCGTCGCTGACCTATGGCGGCAAATCCTGGTTCGCCATGAATGGCATGATGAACGAGCTGTCCGAAGACATGGCGCAAGGCCAGGGCGAAGCACTGACCACCTACGCGGTGGTACTGGGCGTCGCACCGGAAGACCGTGCGCACTTCGCGGCCGTGACCCACCAGCACTTCCAGGAAATCTTCACCACAGCCGACGCTACCGCTGAAGATGTTCACACCAACACCCTCGCCGTCCTGAAAAGCGACGCCCGTCTGGCCAAATACGCAACCCCGGCCTAAGCTCGGCACACCCGCCCCGACCACGGGGCGGGTTTGTTTGCCCGCCTCTATCGGCATCATTCAGACGTAGTTGCCCGACATGCTCAAACGCCTTGCCTACCTGGCGCTCTGTGCCTGCGCCCCGCTGCACGCTGCTACCGTGCTGGACGATGCTCGTCTGCACGCACTGGCCAACGACCGCTACTGGATCTCCCTGGGCCATTACGAAACCGCCAAGCTCGGCGGATGGCGCAGCTACGTGGACGACCCCAAATTCTTCCTGGCCAAGGACGGTGCGCACCACCCTGACCAGGAACTGCGCGCCACCTATGAGGCGCTGTACGCCCCGGCCAGCCTGGGCGACCAGCACGCGCAATGCGTATTCCCGGCGCGCACCCGCTGGCTGCGTGAGCAGTTGCAGCTCACCGACCTGCCGGCGCCGGACTGCACGGCCTACACCCAGTGGTACTCGGATGTGTCGCCGCACAGCGCGGTGATGATCTTCCCGGCGGCCTACCTGAACAGCCCCTCGTCGATGTTCGGGCACACGCTGCTGCGTATCGACCAGGCCGACGTGCAGAGCGACAACACCGCACTGCTGAGCTACGCGATCAACTTCGGCGCCTACATCGAGGGCAACGACAACAGCATCCTGTATGCCTGGAAGGGCCTGATGGGCGGCTACCCCGGCCTGTTCGCGCTGGTGCCCTACCAGGAGAAGCTGTCCGAGTACCGCAGCCTGGAAAACCGCGACCTGTGGGAGTACCGGCTGAACCTCACGCCCGAGGAAACCGGGCGCATGGTCGAGCACATCTGGGAACTCAAGCAGATCCAGTTCGACTATTTCTTCTTCGACGAAAACTGCTCGTATCGCCTGCTCGAACTGCTGCAGGTGGCACGGCCGAGCCTGGACCTGACCTCGCAGTTCCCGCTCACGGCGATCCCCACCGACACGGTCAAGGCGGTGAAACAGTCCGGGCTGGTGGCGCGTACCGACTACCGCCCATCGCGCGAGCGCGAGCTGCTGGAGCGGGCCAAACCGCTGGACCATGCCGAACAGCAGCAGGTGCTGGCCGTGAGCGCCGACACCGCGCAACTGCAGAGCCCCGCCTTCACCGAGCTGCCGCGCGAGCGCCAGGCGCTGGTGCAGGACGCCGCCTATCGCCTGGAGCGCTACCGCGCCAATGGCCTGGAGCGCGACCCGGAGCGGGCCAGGCGTAGCTTCGAACTGCTGCGCGCGATCAACCGCAACCCGCCACCGCCGTTGCAGATCGAACGCCCCGGGCTGCCGGAGGACGGCCACGAGTCGCGCACCTGGCAGCTGGGCGTGGGTACCCGAGAAGACCGGGCCTTTGCCGAGTACGGGCTGCGCATGGCCTATCACGACCTCAACGACAACGCCTACGGCTTCCCACTGGGGGCGCAGATCGAGATCCTGCAACTGAAGGTGCGCCAGTACGAACACAACGACTGGCAGGTGCAGCGCCTGGACCTGGCCACGATCCGCTCGCTGACGCCGCGCAACGACCTGCTCAAGCCGTGGTCGTGGCAGGTGGCCGGCGGGTTGGAACGGGTGCTGGGCAAGCATGAGAACGAGGTGCTGGTCAGCCATGTGAATGGCGGCGCCGGGGGCACCTGGCAGTTGGGCGAGGACATGCTCGGGTTTGCCCTGGGCACGGTGCGGGTGGAGCACAACAATGACTTTGCCGGGTTCATCGCACCCGCGGCAGGGTTCAACACCGGCGTGCTGTGGCGCAACGGGCTGGGCAACCTGAGCCTGGAGGCCAAGGGCGACTACTTCACCAATGGCGAGGTCCGCCGCAGCCTGAGCCTCAACCAGCAGTGGGAACTGTCGCGCAACCTGGGCCTGCGCCTGAGTGCCAGGCGCGAGTTCAGCCAGCTGGCGACGGCGCAGAACGAGGTGATGCTCGAGGTGAAGTGGTACAACTACTGAAGTCATCGCGGGTCAAGCCCGCTCCCACAAGGGCAGTGAGAAACCTTGTGGGAGCGGGCTTGACCCGCGATGCGATCCAATTGTTTGACATCTTTTTGACCTCTCTTGCACACACCAGCACCTAGACTTCCCCCCAACAGGTGGAGAGTTCGAACATGCGCGGGCACTGGGTACTGGTGGCAATGATACTGGGCGGTTGCGCCAGCACCCACGATCAACTGATCGAGCAAGGCTACCCTGCCCCCTACGCCGACGGCTTCCAGGCCGGTTGCAGCAGCGGCCACCAGGCCGCAGGCGTGATGATGGGCGAGTTTCGCAAGGACGTGCCGCGCTATCTGCACGACCGCCAGTACGAGACCGGCTGGGACGACGGCTTTCGCCAGTGCCAGGCCATGCAGCAGAGCCAGGACCAGGACACCTACCGCAGCCGCCACTGGGACGAGCGCGACCAGCAGTGGCAGCAGGAAAAGGACCGCGACGCCGCCCGCGCCTATCGACGCCAATAGGTCGCCCTCGAACATTCGATGCAACCGGTGACCGCGCATCATGGTCTTCCTACAAAGGAGGCCAACCATGAGCCGAGCATTCGTCAACGAAGACCAGGCCGCCGATCAGGCCAATCAACCGGTAGAGCGGCGCATCAGCGAACAACCCAACCACGTCACCGCCCAGGGCCTGACCCTGCTCAAGCAGCGGGTCAGCGAACTGGAGACCCTGCGCAGCACGCTGCTGGGCGACCCCGACAAACAACGCCTGGCCGAGGTCGAGCGCGACCTGCGCTACTTCAGCGCCCGCGTGCTGAGCGCCCAGGTGGCCGCACCCGCCACCTCGCAGAGCAAGGTGCAGATCGGTAGCCGGGTGGTGTTTGTCGATGAAGAAGGCCGCCAGCATGAAGTGCAACTGGTCGGCGAAGACCAGGCCTATGCCGCCAGTGGCCTGATCAACTGGGGGTCACCCCTGGGCCGGGCACTGCTGGGGGCAGCGCCCGGTGACGAGGTGCTGTGGCGACGACCGGCGGGTGATCAACTGATCGAGGTCGTCGCCATCGAGCCGCAGGCCTAGACCACGCCCTGGGCCAGCATGGCGTCGGCAACCTTGACAAAGCCGGCGATGTTGGCGCCCTTGACGTAGTTGATGCGGCCGTTCTCTTCGCCGTAGTACACGCAGGCATGGTGGATCGACTGCATGATGTTGTGCAGCTTGCTGTCCACCTCGCCGGCCGTCCACAGCAGGCGCATGGCGTTCTGCGACATCTCCAGGCCGCTGACGGCCACGCCGCCGGCGTTTGAGGCCTTGCCCGGGGCGAACAGGATGCCGGCTTCAATGAAGAGGTCCACGGCGTCCAGGGTGGTCGGCATGTTGGCGCCTTCGGCCACGCAGATGCAGCCGTTGCGCAGCAGGGTGCGTGCGTCTTCGGCGTCCAGCTCGTTCTGGGTGGCGCACGGCAGGGCGATGTCGCAGGCCAGGCTCCAAGGGCGCTGGCCGGCGCGGAACTCCAGGCCGAACTCGCCGCCCAGCTCGCTCAGGCGGCCGCGCTTGACGTTCTTGAGCTCCATCAGCGCATCCCACTGCGCATCGTTCAGGCCGGCTTCGCAGTACAGGGTACCCTCGGAGTCGGACAGCGAGATGACCTTGCCGCCCAGGTCCATGACCTTGCGCGCGGCATATTGCGCCACGTTGCCGGAGCCGGAGATGGCCACGCGGCGACCGTCGATGCGCAGGCCGTCGCGCTTGAGCATTTCTTCGGCGAAGTACACGCAGCCGTAGCCGGTGGCTTCGGGGCGAATCAGGCTGCCGCCGTAGTTCATGCCCTTGCCGGTCAGCACCGAGGTGAACTGGTTGGCCAGGCGCTTGTACTGGCCGAACAGGAAGCCGATTTCGCGACCACCTACGCCGATGTCACCGGCCGGCACGTCGAGGTCGGCGCCGATGTGGCGGTACAGTTCGCTCATGAATGCCTGGCAGAAGCGCATGACTTCGGCGTCGCTCTTGCCCTTGGGGTCGAAGTCCGAGCCGCCCTTGCCGCCGCCCATGGGCAGCGAGGTGAGGGAGTTCTTGAGTACCTGTTCGAAGGCCAGGAACTTCAGCACGCCGAGGTTCACCGAAGGGTGGAAACGCAGGCCGCCCTTGTATGGGCCGATGGCGCTGCTCATCTGGATGCGGTAGCCGCGGTTGACACGCACCCTGCCCTTGTCGTCGACCCACGATACACGGAACAGAATGGCCCGCTCCGGCTCGACCATGCGTTCGAGAATACCGGCCTGCAGGTAGTGCGGGTTGGCTTCGAGGAAGGGCCACAGGCTGCGCAGTACCTCTTCCACGGCCTGATGGAATTCGGGCTGGGCAGGGTCGCGTTTTTGCAGGCGTGCGAGGAAGTCTTCGACGGATTCGATCATTTAGACATTCACCAGATAGAGTTGGACTTATTAGTTTTTTCAGGACTTTACCAAGAACCGCTCGCACCGCAACAGGGCAAAATGTCGTTTTTATGGAAATAAATGGTGCATTTCTATAAATGTATACACCTTCGCCGGCAAAGCCTGCTCCTACAGCAGGCCGCACAACCCTGTAGGAGCCGGCCTTGCCGGCGAAGGATTCACCCGGATTCCAGGCAAAAAAAACGGGGCCCGAAGGCCCCGTTTCAGTGCAAGACCGTGAAGGTCATGCCAGTTTCTTGTGCCGTACCCGGTGCGGCTGGGCAGCGGCTTCACCCAGGCGCTTCTTGCGATCGGCTTCGTACTCGGTGTAGTTGCCTTCGAAGAACACCGCCTGCGAATCGTCTTCGTAGGCCAGGATGTGGGTAGCCACACGGTCAAGGAACCACCGATCGTGAGAGATCACGATAGCGGCGCCCGGGAAGTCCAGCAGGGCTTCCTCCAGCGAACGCAGGGTTTCGACGTCGAGGTCGTTGGACGGTTCGTCGAGCAGCAGCACGTTGCCGCCCTCTTTGAGCGTCAACGCCAGGTGCAGACGGCCACGCTCACCACCGGAGAGGTCCTTGACGAACTTCTGCTGGTCGCCGCCCTTGAAGTTGAAGCGCCCCACGTAGGTACGCGCCGGAATCTCGTAGTTGCCGATGCGGATCTGGTCGGAACCGTCGGAGATCTGCTGGAACACGGTCTTGCCGCCGTCCAGGTCTTCGCGGCTCTGGTCGACGCAGGCCAGTTGCACGGTTTCACCGATCTCGATGCTGCCCGAGTCCGGTTGCTCCTTGCCCATCAGCATGCGGAACAGGGTCGATTTACCGGCGCCGTTACCGCCGATCACACCGACGATGGCGCCTTTTGGCATGCTGAACGACAGGTTGTCGATCAGAACGCGGTCGCCGTAGCCCTTGGTGACGTTCTTGAACTCGATGACCTTGTCACCCAGGCGCGGGCCGGCCGGGATGTAGATCTCGTTGGTTTCGCTGCGCTTCTGGAATTCCTGCGACTGCATTTCTTCGAAGCGTTGCAGACGCGCCTTGGATTTGGACTGGCGGGCCTTGGCACCTTTGCGCACCCATTCCAGTTCTTCCTTCATGGCCTTTTCATGGGCCGACTGCTGCTTGGACTCCTGGGCCAGGCGGTCCGACTTGGCTTCCAGCCAACCCGAATAGTTGCCCTCGTAAGGAATACCGGCGCCGCGGTCGAGTTCCAGAATCCAGCCGGCGACGTTGTCCAGGAAGTAACGGTCGTGGGTAATAGCGACCACGGTGCCCGGGAAGTCGTGCAGGAAGTGCTCCAGCCAGGCGACCGAGTCGGCATCCAGGTGGTTGGTCGGTTCGTCGAGCAGCAGCATGTCGGGGGCCGACAGCAGCAGGCGGCACAGGGCCACGCGGCGCTTCTCGCCACCGGACAGGTGTTCGACCTTGGCGTCCCAGGCCGGCAGGCGCAGCGCGTCGGCGGCGACTTCCAGCTGGCGCTCGAGGTTGTGACCGTCGCTGGCCTGCAGGATCGCTTCCAGCTTGGCCTGTTCGGCGGCCAGCTTGTCGAAGTCGGCGTCCGGGTCGGCATAGGCGGCGTAGACCTCGTCCAGGCGGGCCTGGGCGTCCTTGATCACGCTGACGGCCTCTTCGACCACCTCACGCACGGTCTTGGTGGGGTCCAGTTGCGGCTCTTGCGGCAGGTAGCCGACATTCAGATCGGGCATCGGACGCGCTTCGCCGTCGAACTCGGTGTCGACGCCGGCCATGATTTTCAGCAGGGTGGATTTACCCGAACCGTTGAGGCCGAGCACGCCGATCTTGGCGCCGGGGAAAAAGGACAGCGAAATGTTCTTGAGGATTTCCCGCTTCGGCGGCACAACTTTGCTCAGCCGATGCATGGTGTAGACGTATTGAGCCAAAACGTGAGCTCCAGTAAGTAGGTCAATCAAAGGAGCTGATTGTAGACACAATTGGGTACCCCGGCCATCGTCGCGACTGGCGGTGCGGCCGGGGGGGGAAAGTGCACGTTGCGGGCAATGCCTAGCTGATGACTGCGCCCTTGGGGCCACTGGCGATCAGCGCGGCGCCGCAGGCGGTCTTCATGCCATCCAGCGCCACGGGCGTACCGCCGACGCTGTAGGTGCTGCTGCCCTCGGCAATGGGAAATACCCCTTTGCACAGGGGGCAACTGACGCTGTGCCCTACCCCGGCAATCGGCTTGCCATTGAGGTTGGTGTTGGAAAAGGCTTCGAGTACCACGCCACCGTGGGTGGTGGCATCGCCCAGGCGAACAATGTCTTTCATGAGGTGGGTCCGTCCTTGTGTGATGGGATGTATTACGTGTGGAGGTGCAGGCCTTTGCACTCACGTCCGATGGTGCCTGATTGGAAGAGGGCTGAACATCAACATGCCGTTGCATGTCGTGGGAAGGCGGGCGTCATCGAGCGGGTATCACGCTGGGCAGCCCAGATCCTCATAGTCGCTGTCAAACATTCAAGCCATCCAGGGCTACTGATGATCGTTAAGGAGCAGGATCAACGCTACTCAGCCATTGCTCAAAGTCATCCGCAACACGGCGGGCACTGCCCGTTTCATGATCCCACAACACCACGGCAGGTTCGCCTGAGGCGCCTCGCGCGTCATAATCAAAGCAATAATAATCACCTGTTCCAAACTCTGCGAAGGGCAACAGCGGTGCAAAACGCTCAGGCGATTGCGAGAAATTTTCCAGCCACGCCTGCCACCCTGACGTGTAATTTCGGACGATCGAGTCCCAGGTCTTCCTCGGGTCTCGGCTGTCGAACACGGGAAACACCACCAGGCCACCCAGTGACCGTCCATTGTTGGCAAGCAGCCAGCGGGAAAAGGATGTGGGGAACGTTCTGTTCAGTTCCTTCTCTGCAGAAGCGATTGCAGAAAGCGTTGTGCCGATGACACGCGTTTTTGACATTCGGTTTCGAAATCCATCACTGGAGGCTACAAGAATCCCGCGTTGAGCACTGTATTGGTGGCCCTGACTCACGTCCAGAAGATCATCGTGCAGCAAGTAGTGATTCAAGCAGGTTTTCAACACGTCTGAGGACACTGCGCTGTCCTGCGAATACGCCAGATCGGTAACACCCTGAAACGGCTCCATCATGTAACAGAATTTGAGATCCAACTCCTTGGCACGCTATGGCCTGGTCGATCACGCCGCATGAGGTCGCTTGTATTTTCGTTCACATGCCAGTAACTGCTTTCGGACCTGCACACCGTTGTGCAACCGGTGGCTCAGGTTGCCCCGCTCGTCATAGGTGTAATGCGTGTCCGCATATTCGCGCAGCAGGTGTCCATCAACCGGTTGCGCCTGGGCGCACGCTCAAGCGGCCGCGTCAGTTCGTGGCACTTGTCGTCCAGCAGATTGCCGGCCGGGTCGAAGGCGAAGGTCTCCACCCCCAGCCGGCTGGTAGCCTGCAACAGGCGGCCAATCGGGTCGCACTGATACTCACGCTTGAGCAGGGTCGATTTGCCGTCCTGGCTGCCCAGCAAATGCACTCATCCTTCTATTTAGTTCTCTTCCTGGTTGACCACGACCTAAACAAAGTGTCCACCTCGTTAGCTAAGCCAATAACTTTCTGCTCAGCTTCGCTGTTACCAATCCTCATATTTTCAGGAAGTTTTTCCATCAAAAACTGATCTTGGCCACCTAGAATTCCTGACAGATGCGCATTCACACGAAAAATAATATGATGCATTCTCCAACAAGTCGCTCCCTCACAACTAGCAGAACGAGAGAAACCACGATCCCCGATTGCTTTAGGAACACTCTTTCCACCAACCCAACATTCTGAATGGAGCTCGATAACTATATCCTTATAATTTGAATCCTCTCTTACATACTCTGGATCACTGAACAAAATCTTCCACCTCGGTATTTCGGAAAACCGAAGTGAGCATAAGATAGGGCGAAACAATCTCTCTGATAAATCAACCTCATGAATATTTTTCGGTGGTTCCAAATAGAAGTTCTTGAATACTTCTATCAGAGCACCCAGATTGCACTCGACGTGTTCAATAAACCGTGCCAGAACAAAGCCTACACGCCCATCTTTTGACATGGCCGGAATATAAAAAACATCACCCGACCTAACATCATTTCTTAGTAACCGCATTCCGCCCCTCTCGAAACCTCATAAAGTCAAGATTTTTTTTCAGCAGCCTTACTAGCGCGTATTTCTGCTAGTGCTTTTTCTAGAATTTTCATGTCGGGAGGATTTTTCTGCCCCCCCTTAGATCTCATCCATTTCCCCACTGGATTTTTTGGCCCTCGTGTTAGGAGTCGCCCCTCTTCAGTTATTTCGCTTGCTTTAATAGAGCGCTTAACCACTTCACCCAGTTCATTACTCACCTTACAATTAAGAAGACCATTTCTCTCCATAAACAAAAAAAGTGACTTATAACCAATCTCTACACTTTCTCTCCACTCAGGAACTTCACGATACGCCTCCAACACGCCGTCAATATCCCAGACTGTATAATCCGAATACATTTAGATTCTCCTTTCAACTGTTGAAATTCCTAATACAGGGACCAATTCCCCCGTACTTCGATCTTTGACAAACACCCCACCGGCTTCGCGAATCCGACGTTCCTTATCAATTTGATCGCGTTTATCTGCGCTCATACTAGTAACCTCATGAGTTGTGGCAGCGCCGCCTTCAATGATTGCAGTATCAACTCTACGTCGCTCTCCCGTCTCAGGATCCTTCACAGATCTGCCATTCGAGTCCCGTAAGTAGCATTCACTTTGAATAGTGGCATTTGGATGCTTAATTCTCATTTCCGCATTAAACTCCTGATGCCGCCTATCTCCCTCAACTGCGTTTTTGATCCGCGCCAGCCCCCAAGGGTCGATCCAATCAATAGGGTTTGGTGCGTATACGAATAAGTTCAACCCACCCGCATAGCTGATCGGATCCTGCCCAACAAACCGCCCAACCGCCGGATCATAGTACCGATACCGGTTGTAGTGCAGACCCGTCTCATGGTCGTGATACTGGCCCTGAAAGCGGATCGGGTTGTTCAACCCCACCTGTTTCGCCCAGGCCGAACGTTCTTGTTTCACCTCACCCCACGCCTTGTACTGCGCCGACCACGCCACGTCGCCGTTGTGGTCGGTCAGCTCCATCGGCGTACCCAGGTGGTCACACTGGTACCAGGCAATCGCATCAAAGGGTTGTGGTGAGGCCGCTTGCTGCCAGAGCGGGTCCTGATCGATGTCGTAGGGGCGGTTGCTCCAGTCCGGCTCCTTGTACAACCGTATCGGGGCCTTGCGCAGAGCCTGCGCCACCGGCACAAAGCTGCCGGGTTCGTACAGGTAGTGCACCGTGCGCCCGGTGTCACCTTCATCCTGCGCAGGCGAGCTTTCCCAGGCGAGGGTGTCGCCGTCCCAGCCGAACAGGGTGAAGCCGCAGTTCAGCTCGCGCTGGCGCTTGGCTCGCTCCAGCTGGTTCCAGCCAGTACCGGCTTCAGGTTTGTTCCAGTAATGCGCCGTCGAGTGCTTGTGCAACCGTCGCCCAAGGGCGTCATAGCTGTACTCGACCTTGAGCTTGTCGTCGCTGTAAGCCTGCAAACGGTCGAACAGGTCCCAGGTGAACCGGGCCTGCACACCGTTGTGCAACCGATGGCTCAGGTTGCCCCGCTCGTCATAGGTGTAATGCGTGCCCGCATACTCGCGCAGCAGGTTGTCCATCAGACGGTTACGCCTGGGCGTGCGCTCCAGCGGCCGCGTCGGCTCGTGGTGCTTGTCGTCCAGCAGGTTGCCGGCCGGGTCGAAGGCGAAGGTCTCCACCCCCAGGCGGCTGGTGGCCTGTAACAGGCGGCCAATCGGGTCGTACTGGTAGGCCAGATGACCACGACGGGTGTCGTGGATGTCGCTCAGCTGGCCTACCGCGTCGTACTGATACTCACGCTTGAGCAGGGTCGATTTGCCGTCCTGGCTGCCCAGCAGCTGTTCCTGCAGGCGCCCCGCCGGGTCCCACGCCTGGGTCTGGCTCAACCTGTTGCCCTGATGCCGCACAACCTCGCGGTGCAGGTCATCGCGCTCGTAGGCCAGCAGTTCATGCTGATCGACCGTCATGCCCAGCAGATGACCGCTACCGTAGGTCAGCCAGCTGACCTTGTGCCCGTCCGGACGAGTGGTGGAGGTACGCAGGTTGAGGGCGTCGTACTCGTGCTGCCACACCGCGACCATCGGGGTGCCGGTGGCCAGGTAGTGCTGGTGTTCACGAACGAGGTTGCCGGCCTCGTCATGGAACCACTGCAGTTTGCTCGCGGCGTTGATGGCCTGGATCAGCCTGCCGTTGCCGTCGTAGGCAAAGGTTTCTTCCTCGCGCTGGTCACCCTGGCTGGCCACGCGGGAAATGAGACGGCCGACGGGATCGAAGGTGACGTCGAGGCGGCGTTGCCCGACGTGGGTGGAGGTCAGGCGCCCAGTGTTCGTGTCGTACTGGTAGCGCGTGGTGAGGCCGTCGAAGCCGCTCTCTTCCAGCAGACGGCCGACCGGGTCGTAGCGGAAACTGGCGTGGCTTTCGTTTTCGTTTTCCAGGCCCGTGAGGCGGCCCAGTTTGTCCCAGCGGTAACGCAGGGTGTTTTCGGCCGCGTCGACCCGCTCGGCGAGCAACCCGGCGACGGTGTAGGTCCAGGTGGTGCAGCGGTCGAGGGCATCGACGTGGGCCAGCAGGCGACTCTCGGCATCGCGCTCGAAGCGCTCTTCGGTCTTGTCCGGATGGATGACCAGGGCGAGCTGGCCGGCCTTGTACGTGTACTGGGTCTTGTTGCCGGCGGCATCGGTGAACTGCACCAACTGCCCGATATCGTCATAGGCCCATTTGCTGGTCTTGCCCGAGCAGTCGGTGTACTCGACCAGTTGCCCGGCGTCGTTGTACACCAGCGCCTTTTCGTTGCCGTTGGCGTCCTTGATCGCCTTGACCAGACCGGAGGGTGTGTAGGCGAACTCGGTCTTGTTGCCCAGCGGGTCGACGGTTTCGCTGAGGTTGCCCTTGAGGTCGTACTGGCGCTCCCACACACCGGCCTCGGCGTCGCGGATCCTGATCGGGCGACGGCGGTCATCGTAGGCAAAGTGAACCTGGCTGTGGTCGGCACGGATATGCCGCACCACGCTGCCTTGCTCGTCGTAGTCGTAACGGTCTTCGCTGCCATCGACGTGGACATGCCGAACGATGTGCTTGCGCTCGTCGCGAAAGATCCACTCCGAGCGCTCGTCGGGGTAACGCACACGGTACAGATGTCCAAGGATGTCGTAGTAGTACCAGGTCTCCTGGCCATGGGCGTCGGTGACGTAGGTGAGGCGAATGTTGCTGTCCCACTCCAGGTGCAACTCGTAGCTGCCGTCATCGGCCCATTCGCGGATGGCCTTGGCATCGAACGCACTGCCCTTCCACTCCAGGTTCATGCCCCGGCCGGTACGGTCGGTGTAACGGGTCACCAGGTGATTTTGATAGTGGTAGTGCCAGGTGCCTGCGTGTTCATCCTGCGCGGCGACCAGGTCGCCATGGGCATCGTAGTGATAGGCACACAGTTGGCGTAGCGGTTGGCCGTCACGCATTTCCCACAGGCCGGTGATACGGCCATGGTCATCGATCAGGGTGCCTAGGTGACGCAGCACGTCACTCATGTCGCCTTGAAAGGTGATGATGTCGGACAGTACCGGCCGGCCCTCGTGCCGATGCTCGTAATGCAGCATGCAGCCGGCATCGTTCTGCAACAGGATCTTCTGCAGGTAGTAGCGCTCGCCCACGCGCAGATAGTGTTCCTTGCGCACGAAGCCGCGGCAGATCACCAGTTCGTCTTCACGACTGCGAACCAGCAGCAGGTCTTCGATAGCGTTGTACTGCGCCTTCTCGACCTTGGGCAGGTCGAACGCATGGCTACGGCCATCGTAGTCGTGAAACAGTAGACCCGTGCCGACCACATCGATGCAGGTGGTGAACGGCGTGACCCAGCGAGCGCCCAGGTTGCCTTGGTCGTACTCGGCCAGGCGCGAGTGGTAGATACGCTGCCACTCGATGGGAAATGCACCCGGCAGGCTGAAGTCGGTATGGATGATGAATTCCGAACCCAGGGCAAAGCTGATGTGGTTGCCTGAGTGCGCCTTGGGCGCTGGGCGCGGGATCGGGCAGGTATCTGGAAGCGGGCTGGTCGAAGCCACGGCCTCATGCTGCCTGGCCGTCGCCCCCAGCTCCCCCTTGGGTTTCTCCCGTTCCACCTGGGTCACGGTGCCCGGCTTGCTCACGCCCGACTGCCCGTTCTTGTTGCGCTTGCGAAAGCCCTTCACGGCGCCATCCAGCACATTGAGCATCGAACCGATGCTCATCGCCAGCGACGGGTCCGCCAGCCTGTTCAACTGGCGCGCCAACTCCGGCCCCAGCTTGCGCAACTGCCCGGTCTGGGCCAGTACCTGAGCCTTGATGTCATCCGACACCAACTTGCTCACGGCGCTGTTCACCACCCCCTTGCCCGCAGCCTTGCAGGCACTGTGCATCGCACCGAAGATATTCCTGATCGCCGCCCTGGGGCTGTGCGTGAGCTGGTCGCCAGCCGCAGACAACTGCTGGCTCATCGCCGTGCGGTCGCTCCTGGCATCGAGCTGGCCGGTGGCCACGGCGTCCAGGCCGTCGGCGATTTCGCCGAGCATCTGGGTGCCCTTCGCACCCGCTGCGTCAAGAATCTCGGCCAGCCTGGGCTTGGCCTGGGTGACGAAGTCGTCGATGGTGCCGGCGATGGTGGCGTTCAAATGGCCGATCAGCACCTGGATAAGCGAGTCGCCCAGCAGCATCTTGGCGCTGTTGCGCAGCTCCTGGCGCACCAGGAACAACGTCGGGCGCAGGCTCATGCGCGCGGCCGCCATGGTCGGCGGTGCCGGCAGTACGCCGATCAGGTTGATGCCCAGGCTGACCCAGTCCAGCACCTCGCGCTGCTTGCTCTTGACCAGGGTGACCACGTCCCCCAGTGCATCCACCAGGGCCATGATGTTGCCCACCACCGGCAAGGCGCCGGCCACGGACTTGATGCGCTCCAGGGTGACGGTGCCACCACTGATCGATTGCAGCCAGGCGTCGAATTCGGCGGCGCCGCGGCCCACGTCCTTGGCGTCGATGGTGTTGAGCGGGGCGACCGCGACCTGGGGTTCGCGGGGTTTGGCGGACTCGCTCATGCCAGCACCTCGCGGCTGGCCAGAGCCTTGGCCGGGCTGCTCGGCAAGGTCGGCTGGGCCAGACCGGGCAAGGTGTTGAGCGCCCTTGCCGCTTCCAGCGACGCCGCTGCGCCGGGCACCACGCTACTGGCCAGGCCGGCCATCGCGGCAGGCTCGCCCTTGAGTGCAGCGCCCACCTGCTGTGCCTGCTGCAAGGCCGCCTGGCCACTTCTGGCCAGTTGCAGCCCGCTGCCCGCAAGCGCCTTGCCATCGTCCATCACTGCAGAGCCACCGGGGCCCATGAGGCCCTGGGCCATTGTCTTTCCTTGTGCCATAACGTCCTGTACCAGTCCTTTGCCCTTGTCCATGCCTTGCTGCACCAGTGCCTTGCCGTTCTCCAGGCCATCCCTGGCCGCGCCCAGCACCTCGCCGACCACTGATTGCTGGCCGGGTGCGATATCGTCGAGTGAGGGGCTGAGCGGCCACGTGCTGGCGCCAAAGTGGCTGGCTTCGGCCCAGGTGTCAGCCGGGTCCAGGCCGAAGTCGGCCCACAGCGGGCCGAGGGCGGCACCGCTGGCGAGGTTGAAGCCGTCGGCGTCGAGCGTGCCCTTGATCGATTTGCCCAGTGCGTCGGTCACGTTGTAGTCGCCGGTTTTCACGCCTTTGCTGTTGGCGTACTGGTACAGCAACTCCAGATCGCCCTTGCCCGGTTTCGGCGGCTCGGGGAAGGTCCCGGCCAGGCTCTTGGGCCCCACATGGGCGAAGTTCGCCGCGTGCGCGGTGTACGGCCCGGTGGTCA